>SXHT01000055.1 GCA_005773095.1 Planctomycetaceae bacterium | reverse complement strand
TCGGGTAGTGCCACGCCGTCCCGTAAGAACACGCCCTTGGCCAGATATTCCAGATTCACCTGATGCACAATGCCCACATTGGGCGGCACTACCCGGAAGTTGTTCAAGGCCTTCTGACCCCAGCGCAGGAATTCATAGCGCTCTCGGTTTCGTTCGAACTCCAGTCCCACGTTGAGCGCCAGCGCATCGCTCGACCCGAAGTAGTCCACCTGCACCGAGTGGTCGATGACGAGGTCGACGGGAATCAGCGGGTTCACCTTGATGGCGTTGCCGCCGAAGCGTTGCATGGCCGATCGCATCGCCGCCAGATCCACCACGCAGGGCACACCCGTAAAATCCTGCAGCACGACGCGGGCCGGCTTGAAGGGGATCTCCACTTGGGCCGGCTTGGCGGCATTCCAGGTGGCGAGGTTTTTGACATCGTCTTCGCTCACCTGGTAGCCGTCGCAGTTGCGCAGCGCCGCTTCCAGCAGCAGACGAATTGAATAGGGCAGTTCGCCGATCCTGGCGATCCCCAACGTCTCGAGTCGCGCCAGGCGATAGACGCCCGCCTTGCCCTGTCCTGTTTCAAACTCGGCGCGAGCGGCAAACGGATCAACTTTTCGTGCGGCGTTCAACATGGCGGCCTCGATCCTTCCCGCAAAACAGTGACAAACCCTCGACTGTTCCTCGACGCATCCATCGTGAAATCTTGCTGCAAACCCTGTCGCACAACATCAAGATTCACAGCGGGAGGTTGTTGACAGAGCAGTTCTGACGCCTTTGCGGCTCTCGCACATGGAGCCAGTCCCCCGGGTTCGAGGGAGCGCCGCCGCCGGTTTTACAAACGGGGGCATTATCTGGCGCCGACCAGCTGCTGCTTCTGCTTCTTTTTCTCGGCGACAATTTCTTCCTGGATGCCGGCCGGCACGCGGCGGTACTTGGCGAACTCCATCGTGAAAGTTCCTTGCCCCTGCGTCATGCTGCGCAGGTCGGTCGAGTAGCCAAACGTCTCGGCTAGCGGCACTTCGCCTTCGATCGTGGCCACCGCCCCCTTCATATCAGTCTGCACGATCAGGCCGCGACGGCTGGTCAGTTCCCCGGTCACGGCGCCTTGGTACTGTGTGGGCACCTCGATCTCCACCTTCATGATGGGTTCCAGCAGCACCGGCTTCATCTTCATGAAGTACTCGCGAAAGCACTCTTGGGCCGTCAGTTGGAACGCCAGGTCGGAGCTGTCAACGTCGTGGTAGGAACCGTCGTTCAGGACGACGCGCAAGCCCACGACCGGGAAGTCAGCCACGGGGCCCTTGTGCATGCACGAACGAAAGCCTTTCTCTACCGAGGGGATATACTCGCGCGGAATTCGGCCCTGCACAACATCGTCAACGAACTCGAAATTCTCGGTTGCGTCTTCGGGCAGCACCTCCAAAATTCCCTTGATGTGACCATACTGGCCAGAACCGCCGGTTTGCTTCTTACGCTTGTGATCGAATTCGACATTCCGCGTCGGCGCTTCGCGGTAGCTGACCTTGGGAGCGCCAACTTCGACTTCGATGCCATATTCGCGGCGGATGCGTTCGACGTAGATCTCCAGGTGCAGCTCCCCCATGCCAGCGATCACCGTTTCGCTGGTCTCTTCGTCGGTGGCCACCTGAAACGTGGGGTCTTCCTTGCGGAAGCGAGCCAAAGCCTTGCCGAGCTTGTCGCCCGACTCTCGATTGGGGACGGAGATGGCCATCTTGATGACGGGCTGCGGCACGAACATGTTTTCCAGCGTGCAGTATTTGCGTTCGTTGGAATACGTGTCGCCGCTGGCGCAATCGACGCCGATCACGGCCACGATATCGCCGGCCTCGGCGCTATCGACTTCCTCGCGCTTGTCGGCGTGCATTTTAACGATCCGGCTGAAACGCTCCTTACGGTCGGTGCGCTGATTGAAGTACGTTTCGCCCTTCTTGATCGTGCCCTGGTAGATCCGCATGAACGTGAGCTGCCCGAACGGATCTTCAACGATCTTGAACGCCATCCCCACGAACGGCTTGCTGGGATTGGGCTCCAACGGAAAGGCTTCGTCCGGCTTGTCCCACTTCTTAGCGATGTTGGGACGCTCCAGCGGCGACGGCAGGTAACGCTGCACGGCGTCAAGCAAAAGCTGCACGCCTTTGTTCTTGTAGGCCGAGCCGACGAACACGGGCGTCATGTCCTGCTCCTGCACGGCAACGCGAACGATGTCGTGAATCATTGCCTCAGGAACGGCGGTCTCGCTCAACAGCTTTTCCATCAGCTCATCGCTGTACATCGAGAGCGCTTCAAGCATCTGCTGGCGTGCCGTCCTGCTGGTCCCCTGCAGCGCGGCCGGAATTTCGGCCTGGCGAACTTTCTCCCCCTTGTCGCCGTCAAAATAATAGGCGTTCATCCCGATCAGATCGATCACGCCCTCGAACTTGTCTTCCTTGCCGATCGGCCACTGCATGAGCACGGCGTCACAGCCCATCTTCTCCTTGACCGCGGCGACGACCCGCTCATGATTGGCACCGGTGCGGTCCATCTTGTTGATGAACGCCAAACGCGGCACATGATACCGCTTCATCTGGCGATCGACCGTGAGCGATTGCGATTGCACGCCGCCGACGGCGCAGAGCACCAACACCGCGCCGTCCAGCACGCGGAGACTGCGTTCCACTTCAACCGTGAAATCGACATGGCCCGGGGTGTCGATGAGGTTGATGGTATGTCCCTTCCATTCCACCTGAGTGCAGGCGCTGGTAATGGTGATGCCCTTTTCACGCTCCAAATCCATGTAGTCCATGGTGGCGCCGTCGCCGCCCCCCTTGACTTCATGCATGCGGTGGATGCGGCCGGCGTAGTACAGGATCCGCTCGCTCAGGGTGGTCTTCCCAGAGTCGATGTGAGCCGAGATGCCTATGTTGCGGAGCTTCGTCAGGTCCATAGTGGGCCTCAATCAAGTGACACGCATCGCTACGGTCGCAACCAGGCGGCCGAACTGCGAATGTCTGGGGATAACACGATCAGCCCATCGGCCAGTCCCAAGCTGTCCGAGGGATTTATGGCAGTGGTGCCGCTCAAAAAGGGGACGGCGGGCGGGGCCACGGCGTTTCGCAACGCCAAGCAAGCCGTCTTCTTTCGGAGCGGATTCGGAGGGCAACGCGGACAACTGAGCTTAGCCCTGTATCTTACTGCCCGCCAGAATGACCGGCAAAGGCCAATTTACCGTTCACGGGCCCGGGACTGGCTCATTTTCCCGGCAAAATCGAGAGAGCCGCAGCGTCCCGTGGGGAATGGTTGTCCAACGTGGTTCCCGGAAAAACGTGCCTCTCCCGCTCGCTTTGCCCATCAACCGTTCACCGGCCGGGAGCTGGCTCATTTGCCCACCGCCGCCGGTTTCCCGTCAATGCGCTTGACTATCTCCAAACCTGAATTAGGTTTACGCAAATGGACGACACGACCGAAACGCCGCTGGACACGCCCTCTCCACCGGTTGAGAACCGTTCCCCGGCACCGCCACCGTTCGAATATTCCGGCCCTGGGCGTCGCCGGATGCGGCTGATGCGGAATGAGCAGTGGCTGATCTACTGCCTGCCGTTCATTCTCTTCATGCTGGTGGGGGTCTTTGAGCCTCACGGCCCGACGAAGGGTGTCTTCGCGGAAGAGGGATACATCACCTACAACCTGTATCCCTTCGTCTACACGCTGAAGATTATTCTAACTTCGCTGGCGATTGTCTGGGTCTGGCCCGGCTATCGGCAGTTTCCTTGGAAGGTAAACCGACTGGGGGTGGTGGTCGGCATCGTTGGCGCTGTACTCTGGATCAGCATCAACAAAGGTCAGCAGTTCATTAGCGCCGATTTGCTCAAAGACTGGGGGCTCGGTTCGCTGACGAAGTTGGGAGCGCGATCCGGCTTCAACCCCCTGCACGAGCTGCGCGACAATCCCGGCTGGGCCTGGCAGTTTCTCGCGATCCGATTCTTCGGACTCGTGATCATCGTGCCGATCATCGAGGAATTCTTCTTGCGCGGATTCTTGATGCGCTACTTCATTGAGTACGATTGGTGGAAGGTGCCCTTCGCAACGATGACGCCGCTGGCGATCCTGGTGGGCATCGGCGTGCCGATGCTGATGCATCCGCAGGAGCTGATCGCCGCGTTCGTCTGGTTTTCGATGGTCACCTGGCTGATGTTTCACACCAGGAACATCTGGGACTGCGTGGTGGCCCACGGCGTGACCAATCTGCTGATGGGCCTGTGGGTGGTGTACTCCGGCGACTGGTGGTTGATGTAAACCTACCGATCGAACCACTTTTTGATCGCGCGCAGGGTGGTGGCCCGGCCGGCGCGGCCGATGCTGGTCGTCAGTGGAATGTTCTTGGGGCAAACGGCGACGCAGTTCTGTGCGTTGCCGCAAACCTGCAAACCACCTTCCTCCATGAGGACATCCGTCCGCTCATCGGCATTCAAGCGGCCGGTGGGGTGCGTGTTGAACAGAATCACCTGGCTGATGGCATGGGCGCCGAGGAAGCCTTGATCGTAAAGGGCTCGTTCGCGCCCGGCGAGCGCTTCCTCGGTCTCGCCTTCCCGGTGGGTGACTTCAAGCCTGGTGTACTGCGGGCAAGCTTCCAGGCAGCAGCCGCAGCTCATGCATTGACTGAGAGGATATTCCTGCTGTTGTTCCTCCGGCGATTGCCTTGGGCCGGGACCGAGATCGTAATAGCCGTCGACGGGAATCCAGGCCTTCACCTTTTCAAGCGCGCGGAACAAGCGGCGGCGATTCACCAGTAGATCGCGGATCACCGGGAACTTGCTCATCGGGCGAAGTTCGATCTCCGTGGAATTGTCCTCGAGCAACTTGTCGACGAGGGCCGAGCAGGCTTGCCGGGTGCGGCCGTTGATCAGCATGGTGCAAGAACCGCAGACTTCCTCCAAGCAGTTGCACTCGTAGGCCACGGGGGCCACCGGTTTGCCCGCGGTGGTTTCGGGATGGGCGGCAATTCGCTGCAGGCAGCTGGTGATGTTCAGATCTGGCTCCCAATCCAAGCGATGACGCTCCCAATAGCTGGGTTCCTCGGGCGCATCCTGGCGAAGGACGCGAATCTCGAAAGTCGCGGGATGCGGGTGGCCGTTGTGAGACATGCACTGTTCCTGTCTTGGTGTTTATGCGCCAGCGTTAGCCGCAGGCCCAGCCGGGGGACTGCCTTTGCCGCTTGCGTTGCCGTTGGCAGCCGCGGCTTTGTTGGCCGCGCGCGCCTTCCAGGCCTCTTCGATGACCTCCGCGCCAATCAGTCCGTACAAACGTGGACGCGGCGGCATCAACGATGTGTCAACATCTTCGTAGCCTAACGCAGGTTCACCGTCCGCGGTGTGCGTCGCTACCGTCGACTTAAGCCACTTGCGTGTGTTTTCCTCGAAGCGATCGCACCACGCTTCGGCCAGCCGACGACGCTCGGCCGGCTCCTTGCCTTCGACGCCCGGCATGGAAAAATCAGGTTTGAAGTGGGCGCCGCGGCATTCGTCTCGCTGCAAGGCGCCTTTGAGAATCACTCGCCCCAGCGGGAACATGTCCCGCAGCGACTTGGTGAAGACAACGTTCTGATTGGTCCAATTGCCCGTGTCGGAAAGCGAACATTTGTCAACACGCGATTGCAGTTCGCAGACTGTGTCGTACGCTTCGCGAAGCTCGTTGTTGTAGCGCACCACCGTGGCGGCTTTGGTCATGACGTGGCCGAGTTCCTGGTGCAGCAAATACGGGTTCTCACCGCCGCCGGAGCGGCGCAGCAATTTTTGATGGGCCTGCTGATGGTCTTCACGTGCCAGCTCATAGAGCGACGCCGGCTGATCCGCTGCCGCGCCGCCGTGCAGCGACTCAAGGCGATTCGCCACTCCTGGCGCTACGACCAATCCGCTGAAGATACAGCTCAAGAGCGAGTTCGCGCCCAGCCGATTGGCGCCATGATATTGATAGTCGCATTCACCGATGGCATACAGGCCCGGAATGTTCGTTTGCTGGTTGCGTGGACTCCCCACATTCAGACCGCCCGAGCCGCTCTTTTCGTAGTCAACCCACAAGCCGCCCATCGAGTAGTGGACGGCCGGAAAAATCTTCATCGGCACTTCGCGGGGATCGACGCCTTGGAACTTCTCGTAAATTTCCAAAATGCCGCCGAGTTTGATATCGAGGATTTGCCTGGGGATATGCGTGAGATCCAGGTACACCGCCAGTCTCTGTGCCTCAACACTTAGCCCTTCGCGCGTGCAGACGTTAAAGATCTCTCGCGTGGCGATGTCGCGAGGCACCAGGTTTCCGTACTTGGGATAACGCTCCTCCAGAAAATAATAGCGCTCGCTCTCGGGAATCTGACGGGGCGGTCGCGGGTCTTGCGGTCTGCGCGGCACCCACACACGGCCACCCTCGCCGCGAGCCGATTCGCTCATCAACCGCAACTTGTCGGCGCCGGGAATGGCGGTCGGATGCACCTGGATGAACTCGCCATTCGCGTACTTCGCGCCGGCCCGGTAACAGCGACTCGCGGCACTGCCGGTGCAGGCCATCGACATGGTCGAACGGCCATAGATCAGGCCGCAGCCTCCCGAGCCGACAATCACCGCGTCGGCGCGGAAAGCGCGAATTTCCATCGTCACCAGGTCTTGGGCCACGCAGCCCCGGCAAACACCCTGCGGATCAAGGATGGGGGCCAAGAAATCCCAAAACTCGTATTTCGTGACTTTTCCGGCAACTTCCCAGCGTCGGACCTGCTCGTCGAGCGAATACAGCAGTTGCTGGCCGGTCGTGGCGCCGGCGAATGCAGTCCGCTTAAAGAGCGTGCCGCCGAACCGCCGCTGATCGCGAAATCCCTCGGGCGTGCGATTGAACGGTACGCCCAGGCGGTCCATCAGGTCGATAATCCTCGGTCCCCACTCGGTCATTTCCTTGACCGGCGGCTGATGCTGCAAGAAGTCTCCGCCGTAGACGGTGTCGTCGAAGTGCAGCCACTCGGTGTCGCCTTGCTGGCGCGTGACGTCGTTCACGCTGTTGATGCCCCCCTGGGCGCAAACACTGTGAGAACGTTTTACGGGAGTCAGGCTCATGAGATCGACGTCGATGCCCAACTCCGCCAGCTTCATCGTGGCTGCCAGCCCAGCCAAACCACCCCCCACGACGATTACTCTTTGCCTTGCCATGAATCGAACTCGCAGTCATTGATGCGTGAGGCGATGTTACTTTGTCGCTGGTCTGTCGACCATCCCAGAAGCTGCCGCGCCTTCGCCCAGGAGCCATTGTTTCCTGGCTTGCATTGTTTTCTCGATGGTCCGGGCCCGGTCGACGTCCACGTTGCGTGCCCCGACAATCGCAGCGATCCCCAGCACCGCCACGAGCAATCCCACGGCGATCGCAATCGAGTTGGCCCGCTTCTGCGCGGCGGGGGTTATCCACAAACCCCAGGTGATGCCGGCGGTCCAGATGCCGTTTCCTAAATGAAATGCCGCGCTCAACACGCCGAGCGCGTAGAACAACGGAATCCAAAAGGCCAGCTGCAAGGCAGCCCCCATCGACGACGAAGCTTCTTCCGGCTTGAAGTGGCCACCGCCAAATGCCGTCCCTAAATGGTGCATGTGCAGCACGTGGCCGACGATGAAGAAGAACAAAATAATCGCCGTCACGCGCTGCAGCGTGTAACGCACGTTGCCCACATAGCGGTAATCGCTCAGGTTGGGCGAAGCGCCAAAAATGATCGCCCAACCGACCAGTGCGTGGAAGATGATCGGAATGAACAAAAAGATCCATTCGACCAGCGGGAGAAGCGGACCGAGCGAATGGATGCGGTCCACGTTCAGCTGAAACATTTGCACGCTGGCCAAGACCGATGCGTTGGTTAGCAGGTGCACGACGACGTAACCACCGAAGAACAACCCCGATAGTGAAAACACCCGTTTGATGAGAAACTGGTGCCGGACAAAAACCGATGGTCGGGCCAGTTCGGGTGTCGCAACGGTTACGGCAGGATGACTTTCCACAGCGCGATTCCCTCCGAGAAGACGACGCGAAAACGGATCGCGAGCGGTCTTTAGGGCTAGTATAGGAATGCCGCCCGCACTGACAAGGCACGATTGCCCCCCTTGCAAAACAAACTGCACAACGATTCGTTCCCGATCTGTACCCGACCAGGGCGGGTAACCGTTCACGGGCCAGGGACGTCACCCGCAGCCACCGCTTGCGCGGTGGGCTAAAATAGGCAGCCCCTGCGGGGCTTTTCTGATACGTTGCGCATCAACTCAATCGCCCCTCCCAACTCGCCACCCTTATCCGACAAACATCCGATGGCGGTTGAAGGGATACCAACCGTTCGCTTGATGCGAATACTTCACGATGCGTAGGTACGGAACTGCAAGACGGCCGGCTCGCGGGCAGATTCAATCTCCATGACCGACTGCCGCACGACATCGTGCAGGGGGGAGAGATGACACACCGGATCGGTGGCTGCCGGATCGCCGGCGAGCAAAAACGCCTGACAGCGGCAACCGCCGAAGTCAATCTCACGGCGATCGCAGCTGCGGCATGGCTCGGGCATCCAGTCGGTGCCGCGAAATCGCTCAAACACCGGGGCCTTGAACCAGATCTCGTCCAAGGTGGCATTCCGGACATTGGGAAAGTCCAGTCCCGGTATCTCGCGCGCCGACTGACACGGCAGCACCGCCCCATCGGGCGCAACGGTCAGGAAAACGCGCCCCCATCCCTGCAGGCACGCCTTGGGGAACTGCTGAAAATAGTCGGGCAAGACATGCAGAATCTCCAACCGCTGCCCCAATCGCTGCCGCGCCAGATGGACCGCTTCCGCCGCCCGATCGACCTGGTCGCGGCGAGGCATTAGCGCGGCGCGGTTGCGAAAGGCCCAGCCGGTGTATTGCGTGTGCGCCAATTCCAACTTGTCCACGCCCCATGCAACAGCCAGCTCAATCATCTGTTCGAGATGATCCAGGTTGTGGCGGTGCAAGACCACGTTGAGCGTAACCGGGAATGCCAGGCGTTTGGCCTCGCGAACGGCAAGACACTTCTTGTCAAACGAGACCGCGCCGGCCAACCAATCGTTTTGGGCCGCGCGGGCGTCCAGCAAGCTGATCTGCAACGCATCCAACCCGGCGTCCTTCAGCCGGGCCAGTGTCGACGCGTCGGCCAACGTAGCGCCCGTGCTGAGATTCGAATACAGGCCCAGCAGTCGGGCCTCCTCAATCAACTCGGGAAGGTCGCGGCGGACCAGCGGTTCGCCGCCCGAGAAATGAACCTGCACGACCCCCAGTCGAGCCGCGTCCGCCAACACCCGTTTCCAAACGGCCGTGTCCAATTCTTCACGGTAACGGCGTAGCTCAAGTGGGTTGCTGCAATAAGGGCACTTGAGCGGGCAGCGGTAGGTGACTTCGGCCAGCAGGGCAAGCGGGTTAGGCGTCGGGAGCATCGCGAACCAGTCCTTTGTTTGCCAGCCGTTCGATGA
>SXHT01000054.1 GCA_005773095.1 Planctomycetaceae bacterium | reverse complement strand
ATCGCTTTGGCCGCTTCGATATTTGGGCGCGACACCCGTGTTTGCCGACATCGATCCGGACTCGTGGTGTCTGTCCGCTGATTCGTTCAAACAATCGATCACACCGCGCACGAAAGCCGTCATGCCGATTGACTTGTACGGCAATATTCCCGAGATGCACCGCATCCGCGCAATCGCACGCGCGCGCGGACTCGCGATTTTGGAAGACGCCAGCGACGCGCTCGGCGGGAAGTACCTGGGCCGGCATGCTGGCAGCCTGGGTGATGTCGCCGTGTTTGGTTTCGATCGGGTCGAAACGCTCACTGCGGGCGAGGGGGGAATGGTGGTCACGAACTGCGATCGCCTTGCGTGCAACATCGGGCAGTCGCTTGGCGATGCCGGCTTCGACTACCGGATCAGTCCGATGCAGGCGGCGCTTGGCGTCGCTCAACTGGAGCGCATCGACGACCTGGCGTCCCGTAAGCGGCAAATCACACTCTGGTATCGACAAGCACTCGGCGGGGTGGCATCCCTGAAATTCAGCGTGCCCACCTCCGGTTCGACGTGCCTGCCAAGTGAAGTCACGGTCGTATTCGATGCCTCGACGAGACTGACGAGTGCGATGGTGGTGGACGAAGCCGCCCAGCGGGGCATCGAATGCAAACCGATGTTTCGACCAGCAAGCTCCCTCGACGCTTACGGCGGCTCGCTCCAGGCGCGCGTCGCACAGTCGCGCAACCGCGTTAGCTATGAGCTTAGCCAGCGAGCAGTCTCGCTTCCGAGCGGCAGCCATCTTTCCAGACGGCAGATGGAGAAGGTGGCGGCAGAGGTTTATAGCCTCGTTGCGCGAGACCGCGGCGTTCGGCCGCATCGGCAAATCGCGGCCTGAGAACTCGGGCCCTGAAAGGGCGCCCGTGACTACCCCGGGGAGTGAATCCCATGCAATTCAGTATTGTCATTCCCACGCGCAATCGTGCCACCAAGCTGCGGCATGCCCTGCGGTCCGCGCTTACCCAGGCGTTCGACGATTTTGAAGTCGTGGTCAGCAACAACCAGTCGTGCGACGAAACCGAGCAAGTGGTGCTCTCGCAAAGCGATCCGCGACTGCTTTACGTGAAGGCCCCTCGTAGCATGTCGATGGTGGATCATTGGGAGTTCGCCCTCAACCAGGCGCGCGGAGAGTGGGTGCTGTTTGTGTGCGACGATGACGCCCTGATGCCGGGAGCGCTGGCGTTTCTGGCCGCCGCGGCGAATAAACACCCGCGGATTGAGTTGATCCAATACAGCGTGCTGAATTTTGTGTACGACGATGGCACAGCCCTCATCGGCAACTACGTTGACGTGCCAAAGAAAATCCCGCCTTGTGTGCGGTTGGCTGACTCGAAGCGAACTCTGCACGAAAACTTCCGCCGGCTTGGCGGCGACATGCCTAAATTTCTCAACGCGGCCGTCAACGCGCGGCTGATCGCCCGAATCAATCAGCAGTACGGGCGCATGTTTTGGGACTGGGCCCCCGATTACGCATCGGCGTCGTTGTTGCTCGCCAACACCCGTCAATTCGCTCACACCAGCCCGCTGATGCTCTGGGGTGACAATCTGGAATCCTATGGCGCCGGATCGGCCAGAAACCCAGCCCACTTAATGAGCTTCTTCCAGCAGTTTGAGACATTCCAGGGCGAGCTTTCGCATACGCCGTACCCGCGCCTGCTAACGGTGCAGAACTGCGTGTACGATACTTACTGCCGGATGCGCGAACTGCTCGGTGCGGATTTCGCCGACTTGCAGGTGGACCCAATCCGCTACCGTCAGATCTTGATTGAAGACTGCCAACGGTTTGTGGCCAACGGGCATGCCAGTTATGAAGTCCAGGCACGACAGCTCGAACAAGACCTTGCCAATCTTCGCTGGCAGCGGCTTGTGAATCCTATCTGGGCCTGGCAGTCTCTGAGCGATGGGGTCGGCGACGTCAGTAAACAACTGTGGAAGAGCACTTTGCGAAGACTCAAGGGCACGAAAACCAGAAATCGGATGCACTTCGCCAATATCTGCGAAGCCGCGGCAGCCATCGGCGAGCGAGCTTGCCCGGTGACCGACGCCGATTATGATCCAATCTCGCACAAATCTGCGGCAGCTTGAGACTTCGTCGGCAGCCGGGTATTCTTGGAGCATGAGCGCTTCCAGCAAATCCGCGGAAAAGCCGATTGTCGGCGTGATCATGGGCAGCAAGTCCGACTGGGAGGCGCTCTGCCATGCCGACGAATTGTTAACCCGCTTCGGCGTGCCCCACGAGTGCCGCGTCGTTTCGGCCCATCGCACGCCCGACTGGATGCGCGAATATGCCATTTCCGCCGAGTCCCGAGGGCTGGAAGTGATCATCGCGGGCGCTGGCGGCGCGGCGCACTTGCCGGGCATGGTTGCGGCGCACACCACGCTGCCGGTGATCGGCGTACCCGTGCAGTCGAAAACACTCAACGGACTCGATTCACTACTGGCCATCGTGCAAATGCCCGGTGGCGTGCCCGTGGCGACCGTCGCGATCGGCAAAGCGGGTGCGACGAACGCGGCGCTTTTGGCCGTCAGCATTCTTGCCAACAGCCGGCAAGAACTGCGAGAAAAGCTCAAAGCCTTTCGCGTAGAGCAGGCCCAAGCAGTATTAGGAGACACCCTCCCGTGAGCCACCGCGATGGACCGCGTGTGATTGAGCCGGGCGCCACGATCGGCGTACTCGGCAGCGGACAGCTTGGCCGGATGTTCGCCATCGCAGCCCGCCGGATGGGCTATCGGGTACACACTTATTCGCCTGACGACGACACGCCCACCGGTCAGGTCGCCGATCGCGAATGGCAAGCGTCGTACGACGACCTGGACAATGTGCGAGAGTTTGCCCGTGGTGTCGCAGTGGTCACATTCGAGTTCGAAAACATTCCCTCCGCCACAGTATTGGCAGCCACGGAATTTGCGCCCGTGCGTCCCAGCGGCGAGGTGCTCTACGTCACGCAACATCGTTTACGAGAGAAAAGATTTCTATGCAAGCATGGCTTCCCCGTCGTGCCGTTTGAGGCGGTGCGGTCTTTGGAAGATCTTTCCACGGCGATTGGGAAGATTGGCTTGCCCGCGGTGCTCAAGACTGCCGGCTGGGGTTACGACGGCAAAGGTCAAAGCAAGCTTACGAAAGCCGATGACGCGGCGGCCGCCTGGCAGCGGCTATCGACGAACGAAGCGGTCCTCGAAGCGTTCGTCGATTTCGATTGCGAAGTCTCAGTGATTGCTGCCCGCGGTCTCGATGGAAAGATGGCCGATTTCGGCGTAATTCACAACGCGCATGTCAATCATATTCTCGATGTCTCGGTCGCCCCGGCCGACGTGCCGCCCGAGGTCGAACGCGAAGCCGTCCGGATCGCGTACGGTGTGTTGGAAGCGCTGGGCGTTGTCGGCGTGTTGTGTGTTGAATTCTTCGTGGCTCGCGACGGCCGGCTGATGATCAACGAACTGGCACCGCGCCCGCACAACTCGGGCCACCTTACGTTCGACGGCTGCGTGACCAGTCAGTTCGAACAGCAGTTGCGAGCCATTTGCGGACTGCCGCTCGGAGCGACGAGCCTGTTGCGTCCGGTCGCGATGGCGAACTTGCTGGGAGATCTTTGGCAGGCGGGAATCCCACAATGGTCCGCGGCGTGTGCGTTTCCCAGCGTCAAGCTGCACTTGTATGGCAAGGAACAATCGCGGCCCGGTCGCAAGATGGGACATCTAACAGCGATGGCCGATTCGCCCATGGACGCGCGGCGAACCGTCGTTGCCGCACGCAATGCGTTAAGGCCGAGCGGTCTTGTTGAAGGTCCGCCCTTTGCCGGTCATCGCTAGCCGGAAATGACATGTTGCACAAGGCGGTGGTCAAAGTCGCCGTGTAACCGTTCACGGGCCAAGAGGGGGACAGGCACATTTTCCCGGGAACCACGTTGGGCGACCGTCCAACAGCACGAGACACCTTTCTTGAATTCGCCGGGAAAATGAGCCAGTCCCCGGCCAGTGAACGGTTACGTCGCCGTAAACTGGTAGCGGGTGTTGTCCACTCGCCCCATGTGATGAAATCGTCATGCGAGGCGCGAACTACGCTCACCCTCACGCGGATCCGGATCGCTAGGACGACACTCGGAAGTTCGGCTACAATAGAGGGTGTCCTTGCGAGGCAGTCCCGATGAACACCCTGCCCCATGCCGCCGACCCGCACGCCGTTCGTCCGCCGCAATTTGGCTTGCGAACGTTGCTCTTGGGGGTCACGCTACTAAGCGTTGCATTCGCGGTCTCGGTTGCGGTTGGTGCCGCGCAGTCCATGATGCTGCTTCTGTTGGCCAGCTTGATCGGCTTACATATTGTCGGCAATGCATTAGGAACACGCCTTCGCGATCGTCGGGAGTGTGAAGATCGCGCGCTGAAGAGTGGCGACGCTGGTCGACCAGAATTCGGTGTCGCGCCGACGATCGCTCCCGCTCGGCGGCTCCAGGAGAATACCGCGATTCGTCGGCCTTGGTTGGTCGCGGGCGCCGTGTGCGCGACGATTTCGGGCACCGTCGGCGGGCTTGCGATCGCCGCGCTTGTGGGAGAGAAGCTGACGATTCCCGGCCTCGCGCTGGGCATCGCTTCCTCGGCCGTGCTCGGCGGCTTCTTCGGCTTCATGGCATGCAGCCTATGGAGCGTGGCCCGCACGGCGCTGCGCGAAGCCCTGGAGACACCAGATTACCCGAATGTGAATGAGTCGCATTGACGTTTTTGGCCAATCGAGTAAGGTAAAATCCTATGCCTCAACCGCAAATTGATTCGACGGTCGATCCCTGGGAACTTCATTGTATGGCCGTTAATCGAGTTACCGACCGGATGAATCGCATCTGCGAGGCATTCGAAACTGCCGGCATACCCTATGCGGTGATCGGAGGTCAAGCTGTCGCCATCTGGGTTGGATCGGTCGATCCCGAAGCCGTGCGCACTACGAAGGATCTGGATTTAGTTGTGCGGCGCGAGGATCTGCCGCGGCTTCGAAAAGCTGCCCTGGCGGTTGGCTTAGATTACGAGGAGGTAATGGATGTCGGCATGTTTGTCGAACGTGACAAACCCAGTCCACGCAGCGGTGTTCATCTGCTCTGGGCAAACAAAAAAGTTCGAGAACATGATCTTGTAAGCGCGCCATCGCCCGAGCACGGTGTTCGCGTAGGAAAGTCCTGGCGAGTGGTTCCTTTAGCCGATTTAGTTGCGATGAAACTGACGGCCAATCGAGACCATGACCGCACGCATTTGCGAGATATGATTCGCGTCGATCTGATCGGCCGCGAATTATTGCCGACGTTGCCGCAATCCCTCGCCGAACGCTTCGAGCTGCTCTTGGAAGAGTTGGGACGGTAGGAGGCGGCCATCTTGAGTGCGAAACTCTCAGTGCCGCGATGGCACGACCGAGGCCCGACAGTTCATCATTGACAAGTTTGCCGCGTTCGACGCCGAAATGAGCGACTTCGCCCGCCGTGCGTTCGACGAGCAGTGGATCGACGCCGAGCCGCGCGACGGCAAGCGTGGCGGAGCGTTTTGCATGGAAGTGCTGGGAGTCGAGGAAAGTCGCATTCTCGCTAACTTCGATGGCAGCTTCGAGCAGAGCCGTGCGCTGGCTCATGAGCTCGGGCACGGTTATCACAATTACCGCCAGCGCGGGCTGGAACCTTTGCGACGCGGCTCGCCGATGGGGTTGGCTGAAACCGCCAGCATTTTTTGTGAAACACTGATCGCCGAAGCCGCGCTTAGACGCATCTCCCGACGAGCAGGTCACGATTCTTGAAACACAGGTTGGCGGCGCGGTTCGGAATCGACATCACGCGGCCTGATTTTTGGCGCGGAAGTTTGGAGGTCATCGCGGATCAATCGCGCCGATTCCAAGGCTTGTGAGCCGCGGCTCCAAAAGGAAATCGGCCGGTCAGATACGAGTACGGCGGAAACGGAATCTCGGGTACGAGGCGCGGCATAGTGATGGTGGAAATCCTTACGAAATCGGCAAAGTTTACCTGGCAGGAACGACTCGCTTCCGCGAACATGTACCTGGTGGCGACTGCAATCAATTTGCGCGGTGATGTCATCCCAATCGCCAAGATAGGATCAATTCGCACGCAAGGCAAAGCCGAATCGGTTGAAAGAGGCAGGGATTTGCCTTCTGGGACATGAGCCTCTCCCCAAGCAAGGTCTGTTCGCGAAGCCGAATTCCTGCCCCCTTGGCGCGGCACCGCTCATCGCCCCTCCGCCCGATTATGCCCAAGTACGTTGTGATTGCTGTTGGCGTGCTTGTGATAATGCAGCCTGCGGCCCGGGCCGAGCGATTACCACCGGTGCGTGCCACGATCTTCGAGCTGAGCATCCGAGCGCTCGAGGAACAACAGGAATCATTTGCCGACGAACCGACTCAACCCGAAACGCTTGAGCAACCTTCGAGGGACATGCGTTTGCAGACGCTTCCTGACGGCAGCCCGAACGAACCCAGTGGCATCACGCTTGAGGAGCTGGAACGGATTGCATTGACCAACAATCCTACATTGACGAAGGCTGCCGCTTCCGTCGAGGCTGGACGTGGCACCTGGATGCAATCTGGGTTGTATCCCAATCCCAACCTGGCCTACCTGGGCAATGAGATTGGCGATCAAAGCACGGCCGGCAAGCAGGGTGGTTATATTGAGCAAGAGTTCGTCCGCGGAGGCAAACTGCCGCTGAACCGCGCGATCGCGGCCCGAGACATTGAAATCGCCCAACGAGATTTCGCCGCCCAAAAGTTGCGTCTGCTCAACGACGTCCGGATTCATTTCTACGCAGCACTGGTGGCGCAGCATCAACTTGATATTACGCGCGACCTGGTCGATGTCGGTGACCGTGCCCTGCAAGCGGCCGAAGATCTGCTCGAAGCCAAGGAAGTCAGTCGCATTGACGTGTTGCAGGCCCGCGTCGAAGTTAATGAAGCTCAACTGGCCCTGGCCAACTCGCAGAATCGCTTCCAGGCCGAATGGCGCAGCATCGCGGCGCTCATCGGCGTGCCCGGCATGGTCGAGACGCGACTCCAGGGAGACGTGCTGGGCAACATGCCGAAATTTTCCTGGGAAGAATCAATCGGCCGCATTCTGGTGGAAAGTCCCGAATTGGCCGCCACTCGTTTGGGGGTCGAGCGCGCGGTCTGCTCGCTCCGGCGGGCCCGCGTCGAACCCATTCCCAACGTCACCATTCAGGCCGGTCCGCAGTACGACCTTGCGGCTCATCGGACCCTCACCAACGCGGTTCTTGTGTTGCCAACCCCGCTCTTCAACAGAAACCAAGGCAACATCCGCCGCGCCGAAGCTGACCTTCGGGCAGCCCGCGCCGAAGTGGCCCGCAGAGAACTGGAGCTGACCGCACGGCTGGCCTCGGCCTTCGAACGATACCTGAACGCCCGGAACCAATCCCAACAGTATCGCGGCAAGATCATGCCGAACGCCCGCGAGGCGCTCGAGCTGGTAACCTCGGGATACCGCCAGGGGGAGTTGAGTTACTTGGCGTTACTGACCACGCAGCGCACATACGTCCGCACGAATTTAGCGTACCTCGACGCCCTGCGAGAGCTGTGGGAAACCAGTATCACCATCGACGGCCTGCTGTTGACCGACAGCCTGCAGGCCAACCGCGAAACCGTGATCGCCAGGCCGCCCACCGCGGCGACTCCGCTGCCGATGAGCCCCTTGATCGGTAGGTAGGTTTTCCGGCATTTGAGCAATTGCCCTTTGCGGCCATCGGTGCCGCGATTATCATGGTGGGCTAAACACGATTCCAACGATTTACCTGCGCCGGAGAAAACAGATGGCCCACGACACCAACGTTCACTGGCACGAACACTCGGTCAGCCGCGAAGAGCGCGAACAACTCAATAAACACAAAGGTTGTGTGATTTGGTTTACCGGGCTGAGCGCATGTGGCAAAAGCACGGTCGCGAACCTCGTCGATCACAAACTGCACAAGATGGGGCTTCACAGTTTCGTGCTCGACGGCGACAACGTGCGGATGGGTCTCAACGCCGGGCCCGGCATGCTCAAGGAAAAACATGGCGAGGAATTTTCCAAGCGATTTGGCTTGGGTTTTTCCGCGCAGGACCGCGAGGAAAACATTCGTCGCATCGGAGCCGTTGCCAAGCTGTTTTGCGAAGCCGGACTGGTGACGCTGACCGCCTTCATTAGCCCCTACCGCCGCGATCGCGATGCCGTGCGCGCCACCATGAGGGACGGAGACTTCGTCGAAATTTTTGTCGATGCCCCAATCGAAGTCTGTGAAGCCCGAGACCCCAAGGGGCTCTATAAGAAGGCCCGCGCCGGGGAGATCAAAGGCTTCACCGGCATCGATGATCCGTACGAAGCTCCGCTGAAGGCCGAGCTGCGGCTCGATGCGGGCGCCAAGGATGCCGAGGCGCTGGCCGACGAAGTGATCGCCTGGCTGAAGAAAATGGGGAAGATCAGCTAGCATGCCGGTGCCGCAAGGTGCGTCTTTTGGGCCGAAACCGGGTGGGGTGGAAAACTCGCGCGTACCCCGATTCGGCTCGGCTCGCCGGCAATGCCGATCCGTTATCCGCCTTAGGGCCGGCTGTGATGAAGTAGGGCCGGCTGTGCCGGCCGGTGCTGAAGTGACATCGCGATGCGGGGCCGACGGCCGGCACAGCCCGCCCTACCGGTGCTGTAGTGATATCGCGATGCGGGGCCGACGGCCGGCACAGCCCGCCCTACCGGTGCTGTAGTGATATCGCGATGCGGGGCCGACGGCCGGCACAGCCGGCCCTACCGGTGCTGAAGGTCAAACACTCATCGGCCCTGCGCGGATTGCCCCTCGGCTTGACACTCCGTTGGGGCTAAGGTTACATTCAGATAAGAAGTCGCCGGCATGCGGAGCATACGAGCGCAAGCGCATTCCCATCGCCACTCGGACCCCGTGAACCCATATAACGCCGGTAGGCTTTCCAAGGAGGGGATGCATTATGGTGAGCGTCGCGGCCCAAAAAGTTCAACCACGGGCCCAAAATGCCCTAAGCGCCAGTCCCGTGTTCGCGCTGCGCGATTTACGGGTTGATCAACGCGGACACCAGTTGTTGATTTCCGGATTCGTATCGAGCTACTACCACAAGCAACTTGCCCAGGAAGTGGTGCGGGCCGTCGCCGAAGGCACCGAAGTGGTCAATTCGGTCTCGGTGCGCGACAGCGCCACCGCACCAGGCTAACAGGGTGTCCGCGCTTACGATTGCTCACGTCTCGACGCAGCGCGGCTGGCATGGCGGCGAAGAGCAAGCCCGGCTGCTTTGCGAAGGCTTGCGAAAATGTGGCCATCGCAACCTTGTCTTCGCCAGGCACGACGGCAAGTTTGCCCAGCGGATGCAGACTGATGGTTTTCAAGTGCATCCCCTCGCCGGCAGCGGTCGCGGATTGCGGGCCATCTGGCAGATGCGGAGCGCATGGAAGTCGCTGCGGCCGGACGTGGTTCACTTTCACGACCCGCATGCGCTCGGCGGCGGAGGTCTGGCGGCTCATGGCTTAGGCATCCCCGCTCGAATCGTGGCCCGTCGAGTCGACTTTTCCATTCGCTCGGGATGGCGCTATCGGCGCCTGGTCGATTGCGTGATCGCGGTTTCCAGCGCCGTGGCCGGAGTCTGTCGCGCCAGCGGAGTCCCCAACGAGAAAATTCGCGTCGTTCATGACGGCGTCGATCCGCGTCGAACAAGGTCGGGGAACCGGCAGCGGGGTCGGAAATCCGTTGACATCCCTGACGATGCCGCATTGTTGCTGACAGTCGCCACGCTGACCGATCACAAGGGGCATCGCTTTCTGATTGAGGCCATGCGATCTGTGGTCGACGTACTCGGCGACAAGGTGCGACTTATATTGGCGGGCGACGGTGAGCTGCGTCCTGGATTGGAAGCGCATCGAGATCTGTGGTGTGCGAAGAGTTCCATCGATTTTCTCGGTTATCGCGATGACGTTCCCGACTTACTCAAGGCGGCCGATCTCTTTGTCCTCCCCTCCCATATGGAAGGTCTTTGTTCGACGCTGATCGACGTGATGATTGCCCGCACGCCGATCATCACGACCACAGCGGGGGGCATTCCCGACCTGGTTGGCAGGCGAGACGGCGACGGTGCAGTGGCCGTGCTCGTTCCGCCGAAAGACCCGCCGGCGCTGGCCGCCGCGATTCTGGCAGCGCTCGCGGACCGGAATGCGTTACGGTCGATGGTCGATCGCGCGGAGGCAAGGGCACTACGGTTCTTCACGGACGAGCAGATGGTCGAAGGCACGCTCAGGGTGTATCGCGAGTTTGTGCCGGCGTGAGGCTTGGCTTGAACAGCCCATTGAGGCATCGCGCGGGAGCGTCTTTTCGCCAAAGATATTCTGTGTTGGCGGCGAGCTTGACCTTTTCCGGGGCCGTTACGTCGCGCGGATGCCAGAGGTGATACGAATGGGTCGATCGGACGATTGCCTGCAGCCGCACGCCCGCGAGGCGCAGGCGGCGGCCAAGATCGTCGTCTTCGCCCCCCCAGCCCTGAAAATTCTCGTCGAAACCATTCACGCGCTCGAAATCCTCACGCCAAACGCCGAAATTACCGCTGCGCAACTTGTAGGGTTTTGTGGGATGGCGAATGAAATTGTAGAGGCGGAATCGGAGCTCGGTCTTTCGCAGGCGACGTCGTTCGCTCGAGGTCAACAGATGCATGAATTCACCGCGGCGGATGGTCTCCGAGGTGACCTGCTCCGACGTGGCTTGATCGACCCGGGCAGCATCGCCAACCATCGCGACGCCCCGCTTGCGGCAGCGCAAATGAATCGCGATATGATCGTCCGGCAGGATGCAATCGCCATCCAGAAACAGCAAGTAAGGAGCCGACGTGGCTCGAACCCCGTCGTTGCGACAACGTGCTGCTTGAAACGTCAGATGCGGATGCGTGACAAAGCTCACGGGAAATCTCGCCAGCCGGCGAAACTCTTCCACGACTTGGAAAGTCTCGTCGGTCGAGCCATCGTCCGTCACGCACAGTTCAAGCTGCCCGTCGATCCCCCCTTGCGCCGCAATCGATTCCAGCACCAGCCGCAAGTGGCGCGGCCGCTGGTATGTCACAACGATCAGGGCGGCTTCGATGGGCATGGCATCTACGCCGCTCTTGATTCGCCGGTCAGGCGCTCTGCTTCGGGCTCCGGCCGGGGATAACCATGCACATTGGCCCAAAGCTTGGCGTACTTCACGAAGCCGTAATAGGCCGAAAGGGTGGCCATCAAGAGACCGGGCACGCCGTCGAGAAAGCCGCCGCGAAGCAGGTAGAATTTGAGAAAATTGAGCGGCGGATGCGTGACCATGCGCAGCACCCGGGCACGGCAAAACTGTGTTTGCATGTCGCGGGCGGCGTGCGTGGTATAGCGGTTGAGCTTCTCGAAGTATTGCTCGACGCTCCAGTAGGTGTAGTGCAGAAACTTGTGACGCAGCCGGCCCACACGGCCGCTGGGCACAATCACGTCCGCGTGGACCCACACGGCCTGATAACGGCACTCGCGGCGGAACAGCCGAAGCGACGTGCCGGTGCTCCAGCCTCCGTGCTTCAATTCATGACCCAGGAAGAATGTGCGGAATGCGATTCGATAACCGTCCTGGGGATTCGGCGACGAGAGCACCTTAAGAATCTCGCTCGCCAGCTCCGGCGTCATCCGCTCATCGGCATCGACCACCAACACCCACGGATGCGACGCCTGCGGAATGGCCCAATTCTTGAAGTCGGCGCTGCACACGTACTCGCGCTCAAGGATCCTGCAGCCAAGCTGCCGCGCGACGTCCAGGGTGCCGTCGGTCGAGCCGGAATCGGCCACCAGCACTTCGTCGGCGACCGCGCGCACGCTCTCAATGCACGAACGAATGTTCGCCCGCTCATTCTTGCAGGGGATCAAAACGGTCAGCTTCTCAGCCATGGAAAGTAGCTGGACATGCACGCGGACCGGGGACTGGCTCTTTTTCCCGGCAAATTCGAGAGAGGTGTGCCGTCCTGATGGGTGGTTGTCCAACGTGGTTCCCGAGAAATTGTGCCTGTTCCCCTCTCTCGTTGCCCGTGGTCCGTTACGATAGCTGGACCAGGCCCCGCGACCAATAGCACGTTTAGCCAGACTGCCCCAGTGCCCGCGATGCTAGCAAGCTCAGTTGTGATTCGAGGTCTGCTTGCCCGCGGGATATCGCGAGCCTAATCTCCAATGCCCAGAGCGGCCGTGCTCCGATCCTGGGTTGTCCAATCTTGACCAGGTCCTTGTGGGTGCAAACGATCGTATCCGCCTTCGCCTGCTCAGCCCAGTGATCCAGCTTCGACAAATCGCCCGGCGAATAGGCGTGGTGGTCGGGAAACTCACGAATATCAACGACTCCATATCCGCATTGTTCAAGGGCACGGCGAAATCCCGCCGGGTTGCCAATGCCGCAAAATGCTAGCAGCCGCTTGCCGTACAGATGGTCGAGCGGCTGGCGGTCGCCGCCGCTGCCGCGGACGCCCTGCGGCACATGGGATAGCTCCAACCAGATGGCGGTACGGTTATACGAAGTCACTCGTGCTTGGATCGCCTGCCGCGCTTTTTCGCCAAGGGCATCCGAACGTGATAGGGCAATCACCTGGGCTCTTGCGAAACCGGCCAGCGGCTCGCGCAGCGCGCCGCGAGGAAAGACATGCCCGAAGCCATACGGCTCGATCGCATCCACTAAAACAATGTCCAAGTCGCGGGCCAGGCTGCGGTGTTGAAATCCGTCGTCGAGAATGATCAGCTGCGCGCCGTACCGATCGATGGCCTCGCGCGCCCCAACGGCACGCTTGGGAGTGAGAAGATGCGGGACGGACGGCAGCTTTTGATGCAGTTCCTTGGCCTCGTCGTTCTCAAGTCCGTCCACCGCACCGTAGCCCCGGCTCACGAGGGCCACACACACGCCCCGGTCCGTGAACCAACGTGCCAGCCACTCGACCATCGGCGTCTTGCCGGTGCCACCAAGCGTAAGATTGCCGACGCTGACCACAGGCACTTCCATCCGCGCGATAGGAATCCGACCGGTATCGAACCGCCAATTGCGGTACCGCACCGCCGCGGAATAGAATGGCTCAATGGTTGCGAACAGACCGCGCCACAATGCGGCTCGAAACCCGCTTTTGCGGTCACTGACGATCTCGCGAAACTCGCTGGCACTGAGCACGGATATCAGTCTGGGATTCCTTCGTCAATCAACCGGGGCCGGGGACTGGCTCATTTTCCCGGCGAATTCGCGAGAGGCGCATCGTTCGGTCAGGAGGTTGTCCACCGTGGTTCCCGGGAAAACGTGCCTGTCCCCCTCTCCTGGCCCAATCAATCGGGCGGAGTGATAAACACGGATGAATCGCAAGTCTTCGCGGCGCTTAGACGCCCACGCGGCGAGCGGCATTGTACCGTCTTTCCTTTAAAGCTTCGCGCCAATGGCATCGGCCATCTCTTGCGTGCCGACGGCAGTGGGATCATTGCGGTCGGCCTTCAGGTCGTAGGTCACGGATTTGCCCTCGGCAATCACGTCGGCCACAGCTTTTTCCAAACGATCAGCGGCGACGGTCTCGCCCAAATGACGCAGCATCAACATGCCGGAAAGAATCACCGCCGTCGGGTTTACCTTGTTGAGGCCCTTGTACTTGGGAGCGCTGCCGTGCGTGGCTTCAAACACCGCGCCCGCGGGGCCAATGTTGGCTCCGGGCGCCACGCCCAGTCCGCCCACCAGGCCGGCGGCCAGATCACTCACCACATCACCGTACAAATTGGGCAGGACCAGTACATCGTACAACTCCGGCTTTTGTACAAGCTGCATGCACATGTTATCGACGATGCGGTCTTCAAATTCGATGTCGGTATATTCCTTCGCCACGCTGCGAGCCACTTCCAGATACAGGCCGTCCGAGAACTTCATGATGTTCGCCTTGTGGACGGCCGTCACCTTTTTGCGACCATTGGCCCGAGCGTAGTCGAAGGCGCAGCGCACAATGCGCTCGCTGCCCGAGACGCTGATCGGTTTGATGCTGACGCCCGTTTCCTCGGGACCCGTTTTGATTCTTCCCGACTTTGACCTGGCGTTGATAAAGTCGATGAGTTCGGCTGTCTCGGGCTGACCGCGTTCGAACTCGGTCCCCGCGTAAAGATCTTCGGTATTCTCGCGGACGATCACGATGTCAATCTTCACCCGATCGAAGAACGTTCGCACCCCCTGGTACTGCTTGCAGGGGCGAATGCACGCGTACAAACCAAACACCTGTCGCAAATAAACGTTGACGCTGCGAAAGCCCGAGCCCACCGGAGTGGTGATCGGGGACTTGAGAGCGCACCTGGTGCGGCGAATGCTTTCGAGGAGCGCATCGGGAATCGGCGTGCCGATGCGGGCCATCACATCGACGCCGGCCTCCTGAACGTCCCAATTGATTTTGACCCCCGTGGCGTCGATGCATTTTCGTGCCGCCTTCGCCAGCTCCGGCCCGGTGCCGTCGCCACTGATCAGGGTAACTTCATGTGTCATTTGCTCATGCATCCTGGGACCCGCAGTGCCAAGCACTCACCTGAAACCAAAAAAGAGCAGGATGATCGTCGACCATGCTGACGAATATTTCGATCGTTCTGCTCCCGCTACTTTGCCAGCATCGGGCGATCCGCTACCAGCCCATCACCATGTTCGACTCGATCACTTTTCGGGCCCGCTCCAGATCCGTGCCCGTCTCGTGCATGTAGAGGCGAATGGCATGTACTTTGTCGCCGGCGGCCTTGCTCAGGCAGTCGCGGGCCGTTGCACAGGGGTCCCCCGAGCCACGAATACCCAGGGCAGTTTTGGAGATGACCCAAGTATCACGCGGGCGTTTGGTAAGTCGCACGAGGTTTTCGTTGGGGTAGGCGTCGTTGACGACGGCTGAGGCCGCATCTTCGTCCATGGCCCACGTGATGATGATGTGACAATCAGTTTCAGCCTCAAACAGCGGCATGACGAACACCTCCTGAGCAAGAAGCCCGCAATGGGAATGTGCCGAGGTTGGGAGTCGGTTTTCGCGAACCGCCTGGAAGCGTGATCCAGGAAAAACATGGCTCCCAACCTCATCTAGCCACCATCGTAAGCGTTTGGCTCTCTGTTCGTCAACGTGCAACCGTCCCGGTGCAGGACGATTGTAAAGTCCTCGCAGGTCGGACCTTCAATCCGACCCGTGTAGGGTAGTCGGAGGCAGGGGCACACGACGAATTGAAAAGTCCGTCCGGCTTGGCAACGACGGATCGGGTCACACTTTACTTTCTGAAACCGATCCAGCTTGCCACGATGGAAAAATCGGGAAGTAATTGCGGACAAATCCTTAGCGAAATCGCACCTCGAACGGCATCAAGGTGACTGCGGGCTTGCTGAAAAGTGCGCGCAGTTGGGACGCCTTCTTCACCAGGGCAACCAGTTCCGGCGCGAGGGCATTGGCCTTCGCCGAGGCACTCGCGGAGGGGCCTTCCAGCAATTGATCCAGAAAGCTCTTCGGCTTCGGCAGATTGAGGATTTCCACCTTGTCGTCCGGCTTGAGACCGGCAAGCAGCTTGGCTTCTCGGACCGCATCGCCGAGCGTGCCAAGCATGTCCACCAAACCGTTTGCCAGCGCCTGCCGGCCCGTGTAGACCTTGCCCTGGGCCAGATCGTGGAGCCTGCCCGGTTCCATTTTGCGGCCATCGGCGGCCTTGGAGGTGAATTGGCCATAGATGTCGTTCATCATTCGTTGCCAGGCTTCTCGTTCTGGCTCGGTGAACGGTTCGGTCATGGAAAACACGCCGGCCGATTTGCCGCGCGAAATCACATCCGTGTTGACGCCAAACTTGTTGAGCATCCCCTCGATGGCAAACTTGCCGCCGATTACGCCGATCGAACCCGTGAGTGTGCCGGGCTCGGCCACGATCTTGTCGGCGCCCATCGAGATGTAATAACCGCCGCTGGCTGCCGTCTCCGCCATGCTGGCGACGATCGGCTTTTTGGCGCGGACGATTTCTCGCCAGATCAGATCACTCGCCAAGGCCGACCCTCCGGGGCTATCGACGCGCAGCACCATGGCTTTGACCGTGACGTCGTCTTCCGCCTGACGAATGGCCTTGATCATCTCGTCGGGAGTCACGAGTTGGCTGTCAAACATGCTGAATGTGGCGTCGGCGTCGTCCATGATCGGGCCGACCGCGTAAATCACGGCGACCTTATCCGCCTTCGTCGAGCGTTTGCCCGGCTGTTGGCCGCTGATCATCTCCATCAGCTTGATAAACCCGGCGAAGCCTGAGAAGTCGGTGTCGAGCTTCTTCTTGCCGTAGTCTTTTTCGATGGTCAGCTCGTCGGCGCCGAGGGCCAACTTGAGCTGGTCTGTCAGTTGGTCCTCGTAACACACGCGATCGACCAGGCCCACTTCTTTGGCCCGCGCGGCGGTGAACAGACCCTCGTCGATCAGTTCCTTGACTTTGCCCGGATCGAGCTTGCGATCTTGGGCGATGGTTTCAACCAAGATCGCATAGTAATCGTCGAGCACCGTTTCGAACTGCCTGCGGAACTCGGGACTCATTTCGCTGCGCGTGTACGGCTCGGCGGCCCCTTTGAAGTTGCCGACCTGCATGAACTCGGCCTGGATCCCGAGCTTGTCAAAAATGCCTTTGTAGAACATCACCTCGGCTTGCAGTCCGTTGACCATGAGCAGGCCGGCGGGCGGAATGCAGATTTCATCGCAGGCCGCGGCGATCAGGTAATCGCGATTGGCTGCCGAGCGAACGACCGCGTACACCTTTTTATTGGCTGCCCGCACACGGCGGATCGCCGCGCGAAGTTCTTCCGTAGTGGCGAAGCCAACTTCGCTCAGCCGCAGGTCGAGAATCAGACCGCTCAGTTTTTCATCCTGGGCCGCTTTGTCGAGGCGCTCGAGGATATCGGCCAGGCGTGGCGCAATTTCGCCAAACAGTCCTGGGGCCGAGGTGCCTTCCGGATAGTTTCCTTGAAGCGACAGGCTGGCCAGCCGAACGGTTTTTTTTTCAGTTTTCTGGGGCGCATCGTCGCCGTCCGCCAAAAGCGCATGGCCGGCAAGCAAGGCCACGAGTGTCAGAATCCAAGGGACAATTCGCATGAGGTGGTTCTCTTTCGGAAAAAGACTTCGAGAGGCCCGGCGGCAGCGCCACGATCTAATCTTGAATCTGGCGACGGCTCCGGTCAAGCGAAGGCGCAAGTTGGCACGGCCAATCGTAAAGGTTCACGGGCCAAGACAGGGGGAAAGGCAGGGCCAATCAGTTATCCGCTGTAGCTGTAGGGCCGGCTGTGCCGGCCGGATTCCCGTGACGTTCCCATCCACGGAGTGGGGCACCGAAAGTGGTGGCGGCCGGAACCGTCGGTTTCATCGCCGCCCACGACTATCCGCTGTAGGGCCGGCTGTGCCGGCCGGATTCCCGTGACGTTGCCCATCCACGGATTGGGGCACCGAAAGTAGGGCCGGCTGTGCCGGCCGGATTCCCGTGACGTTCCCATCCACGGCCGGCAAAGCCGGCCCTACCAGGTTGCCGAATATAAAACACTGATTGGCCGTGGGGGGAAAGGCCCTGGGTCGGGGAAGGCCTTGAGATTACGGTCCCAGGGCCATCGCTTCGCTCTGACAGGTGGCACCCAAGTCAGAAAACTGCCTGGCCCATCGCAAATCGGAACGACGCTGGCAGCGCATGATCGCGCGAACGCCGTCCGTTTTCCCCTGGTTTCACCTTTTTCCGTGCCCGACGTGTACAGATGGACTTGACAGTGAACGGGCGTATAACATAATTCGCATACCGGGCGGAGATCCTCACTCACCAAGCAAAGGGTTTACTTTATGTCGTTAATGGACGTGCTTACGGACCGGCAAAAAGAGGTTTATGAATTCATCCGTGACAAGATTCGCAGTCGCGGTTATGGGCCGACCGTTCGCGAGATCGGCGAAGAGTTCTCAATCGCCTCACCCAACGGCGTGATGTGTCACCTCAAGGCCCTGGAAAAGAAGGGTTTGATCAGCCGCGAGCCCAACATGTCTCGGGCAATTCAGTTGTCCGCCGAGCCAATTTTCGATCGCAGTCTTCCGCTCGCGGGCCAGGTGGCGGCAGGCGTGATGCACGAGGCGATCGAGCAAGATGAGCGGGTCGACATCGATG
This sequence comes from Planctomycetaceae bacterium, assembly GCA_005773095.1. Classification (GTDB taxonomy): domain Bacteria; phylum Planctomycetota; class Planctomycetia; order Pirellulales; family PALSA-1355; genus SXHT01. The sequence goes on along the minus strand of SXHT01000054.1, from coordinate 1,136 downwards.
CCATGCTGCACGCCAAGAACCCTAAGAACCTGTTCGTGCTCAAGGTGAAGGGCGAGTCCATGATCGACGCGCAAATCGCCGATGGCGACTATGTGGTGATTCGTAAATCGCGGACCGCCAGCAACGGACAGATTGTCGTCGCGCAGACCGAAGACGGCGAGGCAACGCTCAAGCGCTGGTACGCCGAGAAGAACCGCATCCGCCTGGAGCCGGCCAATCCGTCGATGAAGTCAATCTACGTGAAAAACGCCAAGGTGCTGGGCGTGCTGGCCTTCGTATTCCGCAAAGCGGAATGAAAGTCACGCCGAGCGTTCCAAGGGGCTGCCGGATTGGTTCAGTTTGTTGTAAAGCGTCTTCAGGCTGATGCCGAGCTCTTCCGCTGCCTTGGGCTTGTTGCCGCTTAGACGCTCCAGCGTTTGGTGGATGACTTGCATCTCGATTTCACGCAGCGTCATCGGGCCAAACGTCTTCAGGTGAGGCGTGCGTGTGCGACGCGCGTCAAGCTTGCCAGGAAGATGCTCGACGTCGATCAGGCCCGATTCACACAAGATCGTGGCATGCTCGACGACATTCGCCAGTTCGCGCACATTGCCGGGCCAGGTGTGCTCGCACAGGGCTTGCATCATCTGCGGCGTAAAGATTTCGTCGTCCATGGCGGCGCCCGGTCGGAAACGCGCCGCGAGATGTTTGGCTAGCTCGGGAATGTCGTCGACCCGGTCGCGCAGCGGCGGCAGTGGAATTTCGAAGGTATTGATGCGGAACATCAGGTCTTCGCGGAAGTCACCTTCCTCGACCATATTTTCAATCGCGCGATGCGTGGCACAGATCACGCGCACATCGACGGTAAACGATTCGTTCTCACCGACGCGACGGATTTCTCCACTTTCCAGAAATCGCAGCAGCTTGGCCTGGAGGCCTTTGGGCAGCTCGCCAATCTCGTCAAGAAACAGAGTGCCGCCGCTCGCCACTTCAAACAAGCCCACGCGGTGCTCGTCTGCGCCGGTGAAACTGCCGCGCCGATGGCCGAACAGCTCGCTTTCAATCAAACTTTCGGGGAGCGCACCGCAATTCACGGCCACGAACGGCATTTCGGCCCGCAGACTTTGATCGTGCAGCGCGCGGGCAACCAATTCCTT
>SXHT01000053.1 GCA_005773095.1 Planctomycetaceae bacterium | reverse complement strand
TCGGGCTCTGCCTGCCGACGCTCGTCCGCGGCGCCGATGATGTGCAGTGGATCTGGTCGCCGGCGTTCGAGAAAGAACAGGCGCCGCAGGGCGCTTGCTACTTTCGCAAGTCCTTCATTCTCGCCAGTCCCGAGCACGGCGAGATTCAGGTTAGCGCCGACGATCAATACGAACTCTATGTCAACGGCCGTCGCGTTGGCGGAGGCGATCATTGGAAGAAGCTCGACGTCCACGATATCACCAAGTTTCTGATCGCGGGTCCGAACGTGGTGGCGATTGAGGCGAACAATACCGACGGCAACTCGGCGGGGCTGGTGGCCCGCGTGATCGTCAAGCAGCAGGGTGGAACGCACGAATCGCACTCGAGCGGCAGCACATGGAAGACCGCGCTTAAAGAGTTCCCCCGCTGGCAGATGCCCAAGTTCGACGACTCGCAATGGCTTGCGGCGCGGGCCTTCGGCCAGCTTGGCGCGACGCTGCCGTGGGGCAACGAGGTGGTGCTGCCCGAGAATTCCGGCCGCTTCAAAGTCCTGCCGCAGTTTCAGGTGGAGTGGCTGATCGAGCCGAAAGACACCGGTTCACTGATCGCGATCACCTTCGACGAGTTCGGCCAGATCATCGCCTCCCGCGAGAACGGCCCGATCCTGCTTGTGCAGGATAGCGACAAAGATGGGCTGGTCGATACCGTCAGCGCGTTTTGCGAAGTGGTGAAGAATTGCCAGGGCCTGTTGTGCATCAGCGGGCGTGTGTTCGCGACGGGGGACGGTCCCCAAGGGCCTGCGCTGTATCGCCTGAGTGATGAAGACCACGACGGCAAGTGCGATCGCGTGGAGGTTCTGATCAAGTTCGCCGGCCAAATCGGTGAGCATGGAGCGCACGGTCTCGCGCTTGGGCCCGATGGATTGATTTACATGCTGGTGGGCAACTTCATGCACGTCGATCTCGACGTGGAAAAGACGAGCCCGCATCACGATTACTACGAAGGCGACCTGATCACGCCGCGCTATGAAGACGCCGGCGGCCACGCGGTGGGCATCAAGGCGCCTGGCGGCACAATTTTGCGGACCGATGTGAATGGCTCTGCGGTGGAGATGGTGGCGGGTGGTTTGCAGAACCCTTACGATCTGACGTTCAACGCCGACGGGGAGCTGTTCACGGCCGATAGCGACATGGAGTGGGACCTGGGCATGCCCTGGTATCGGCCGACGCGTGTCGTGCATGTGGTGCCAGGGGGAGAGTACGGCTGGCGCAGTGGCTGGGCGAAATGGCCCGACTATTACCTCGATTGTCTGCCGCCGTTGGTCGAAACCGGGCGCGGTTCACCGACGGGACTGACGAGCTACAACCATGTGACATTTCCGGTGCGGTACCACAACGCGGTATTTGTCGGCGACTGGTCGCGCGGCCGGATTCTGGCGATTCGCAACAAGCCCAACGGCGGCAGCTGCAAAGCCACGAGCGAAGTGTTTTTGGAAGGGCGGCCGCTGAACGTGACCGACATCGCGGTGGGTCCTGATGGCTGGTTATATTTTTGCACCGGCGGGCGCGGCACGGAAGGGGGCATTTACCGCGTGGTCTGGGACGGCAAGATTCCGCCGAACATGAAGCCCGCCGAGGAAGGCATCGAAGCAGCCTTGCAGCAGCCGCAGCTGACAAGTGCCTGGGCGCGGCAGCGTGTGGCGCTGGTCAAGCAACAACTTGGCAAGCAATGGACCGTGCAAGTGCGAAGCGCCGTTCTCGACGTGACACGACCGCTGCGCGAGCGGTTGCGGGCACTCGATCTGATGCAGCTCTTTGGACCCTATCCGGCCCCGACCATGCTGGCCGATTTGTGCCGCGACAAGCAGCCGGCGGTGCGCGCCAAGGCCGCCTACTTGCTTGGCGTTCACGGCGGCGACAAAGCGACCACGGCACTGGCTGCCTTGCTCAATGACAAAGATCAACTTGTGCAGCGCGCCGCTTGCGAGGCGATAGCGCGCGCGGGCATCGCGGCTCCGGTCGATCGGCTGGTTGCGCTACTGGGCTCGCAGGACCGATTTGTGGTCGCGGCGGCGCGGCGAGCAATTGAGAGGCTGCCAACGGAGGGCTGGGAGCATGCCGTGCTCGAATCACCCAGCGATCGGATTTTCTTAAACGGATCAGTGGCGCTTTTGACCATGCAGCCAAGCGAGACCGCCCCTCGGGCCATTCTCGGCCGGGGCAGCAAAATGCTCAAGGCGTTTGTCGGCGACGATGACTTTGTGGATTTGCTTCGCGTGATGCAGCTTGCCTGCATCAAGGGCAAGATCACGGGAGATGAAGTCGGTGGGTTGCGATCGCAGCTTGCCGAAGAATATCCGGCGCAAGACGAAAGGATGAATCGCGAGCTGGCACGGCTGCTGGCGTACTTGCAAGCTCCCGGCGCCGCCAAGATGCTCACCGATCGGCTGGCGGAGGACATTCCGATAACCGAAAAACTGCACGCCGCGCTGCACGCGCGATTTGTGACGTCGGGTTGGACCACCGAAATGCGGCTGGCGATGCTCAAGTTCCTGGAGGAAACCCGTACCGTGACCGGAGGCCACAGCTTTGCGGGAATGGTCGAGAACGTATCGCGAGATTTCTTCAGCACGTTCGATGAGGACGAACGGCAAATGGTGCTCGTTGATGGGGCCAAATGGCCAACCTCGGCCCTCTCGGTGCTGGCCAAACTGCAAGACCTGAGTCCGGGAATGCTTTCGCATATCCGCAATCTTGACCGGCAGGTGAAATCGCAAGATACCGACGCCGCCCGGCGGCTGCGGACGGGGATCGTGGCCGTGCTGGGGACAAGCCACGAGCCCGCCTCGCTGAACTATCTGCGCGAGTTATGGCAGACTGAACCGGATCGTCGAGTGACGATCGCGATTGGGTTGGCGCAAGATCCCGGCGGCGAGAACTGGCCGCTGTTGGTGCGGTCGCTGTCGATCGTGGAAGGGGCTGCGGCCCAGGAGGTGCTCGTCAAGTTGGCCAGCGTCGACCAGGTGCCGGAGGATCCGGAGGCTTTCCGCCAGGTGATTATCCGTGGACTGATGTTGGGCGATGTCGGTAATCGGCAGGCGATTGCCTTGCTGGAGAAGTGGGCCCAAAAGAAACCTGGCAAGCCAGGCGAAAGCGCCAAGCTGCAATTGTCGGCATGGCAGCAGTGGTTCGCGGAGACCTATCCCAACGCGCCGGAGGCCAAGCTGCCGGTCGAGTCGGAGCAGAACCACTGGACCTACCACGAATTGCTGGCGTTCCTGTCGAGTCCGGTCGCCACGCAAGGCGACCCGGCGCGCGGTGCCATGATCTTCGAGAAAGCTTTGTGTGTAAAGTGCCATGCGTTCGGCGGGCGCGGCGAGCGCGTCGGTCCCGATTTGACGACGGTGAGCCAGCGGTTTCAGAAAAAGGAAATTCTGGAGTCGATCCTGTTCCCGTCGCAAGCGATCTCAGACCAATACGCCACACACTCTCTGATTCTGCGCGACGGCAAAGTGTTGAGCGGCATGACGTCACCGGTGGGAGACGGCAGCGTGATTGTGCTCGAAGGCACGGGGCAGAAAACGACGGTCTCCAATGACGAAGTGGAATCGGTGACGCGCAGCAAGGTGTCGTCAATGCCGGAAGGCCTGCTCAACAAGCTGGCAATTGAGGAAGTGGCGGATCTGTTCGCCTATCTGGCCAGCCAGCCGCAGAGCGAAGTGGCCAAGCGGCCCGCCAGCGCTCCGCAGTAATTGGCGCCCAACAAGTTGCAACGGCCAGGATCGTTCGTGCCCAGCTCCCACGGTCCGGAATCGCAACGTTGCGACGATTGCTGGCAACGCCCGGGGGCAAAGCGAGGGGGAGAGGCGCCTTTTCCCGGGAGCCACGTTGGGCAACCACGCCTTCAGGACGACCCATTCCGTTGAATTCGCCGGGAAAGTGAGCCAGTCTCCACCCCGTAATCGGTGACCCCGCCCCAACGTCTCTCGCGGACGCTTCGGGCTGGTGAGAACTGCGCGCTAGGGGGATGCGGCCTGGGGCGCGGTTGCCGGCGCCCGGAACGAATCGCTTGCGGTGACGGCGCCGGGAGCCAGTTGTCCGCAGTCGACCATTTGGTCGATCAGGGTTTGCCAGCGATCGAGTGTCATCGTGCCGAAACCGGACGCTTGAGTATCTTGGCTGCTTGAGAGGGGCAAGATGGCTTTTGCGCCGTATTCAAGCACGTCGAGGTCCATTTCGGGATTCAGCGAGTGGATGTAGGCGTTGGTTGGGGCGGGGTCGGCGACGTACTTCCGCCAGCCACGCACGGAGGCCGTGGTCATCCGCTCGACGAGTGGGCCGTGCTGGGCAAGCATCGTCTCGCTGGTAAACAACAGGCTGGTGTAAGGATTAAATCCCAGGTCGGCGAGCATCAGCACGTAGGGATCGCCACCATTTTTTTCGGCAACGAAGGGTTCGCTGAAAACGTATCCTTGCTGGCCATAATTCTTGTCGCTGAGAAACTTCGCCACATTGCCGGGGTACGGCACGATTTTGACGCCCGGGAGTGGCACTTGCTTGCGCAGGAAAAATGAGAAAGCCTGCGTGTTGGACATGGCGAGCGTCATGTCTTTGAGCTGTGAGAAATCGCGAATGCCGGACGAGGCATGCACCATCAGGCACCGCGGGCTGGTCTGCAGGGGGGCCATCAAGGCCACGACGGGCGCTTGTTCGGCGCGGCCGTACAGGAGATTGTCCGCGTTAATGACACCGAACATCGCGCGGCCGGAAGCGACCTGCTGAATCACGGGAGTTTCGGGTCCACCCGGCTGAATTTCAACGTCGAGACCGGCCTCTTTGAAGTAGCCATGCACCAGCGCCGCGTAGAAGCCGCCATGCTCGGCTTCGGGATACCAGTTGAGAAGGAGTGTGACGTTGGTGGGCGATCTGCGAGCCATTTCCGGGGACGGATTTGTGGTTGCGCTGCAGCCCAGCGCGGATAGCGCTAGCAGCACAATATTCAGCAACCGCAAGCGACAGTTCGATGTCATCGGCACGTCCTGCTTTCTAGTGATTCCCGATTCGCCAGCGACGCAGCAGCCTTTCACCAACGATGCTCACCGTGCCAAACACGACGAGCCCCAGTAAGGCCGAGCATATCACGGCGGCGAAGCCGTAGTCCATCTTCAGCTGCCCGAGCGCTTGCGGGATCAAGTAGCCCAGGCCATAGAGATCGGTGGCGCCTGCGAAGAATTCTCCCACGATCGCGCCGATCACCGACAGACCCGCCGAGACTTTGGCGCCGGTCACCAGATTGGGCACGGCGCCCGGCAATTGCAGTTTCGTCAAGGTCTGCCAGCGCGAGGCGTTGTGCAGTTGGAACAACTCCAGCAGGTTCGGGTCGATGGTGGTCAGGCCGGCGTAGATATTGGTGATGATGGGAAACAGGCTGATGATGAACGCGACCACGATGACGCTTTGCAAACCCGTGCCAAACCAATTGATAATGATCGGTGCGATGGCCACGATGGGGACGGTTTGCAGAAAGATTGCGTAGGGATAGACGCTGCGCGCGATCGCGCGAGACTGCGAGAACGCGATGCCAATCAGCGTGCCCACGGACAGGCTCAAGAGGAATCCGCCCGTGGCGGCGAGCGAGGTCATTGCCGTCGCGTCGGCAAGCTCCCAGTGCCTTTCCCAACCTGCCTTCACGACGCGCGACGGCAGTGGAAGCTGATAAGGTTTAAGTCCGAAAGCCACCACCACGGAATGCCAGGCGATCACGACCAGCACGAGCAGCACCAGCGGCGGCAGTGCGAACTGGAGGAATCTTCGCCAGAATGGTGGTCGGTGCGATGCCGTCACGCGCACGCCTTCCGTAGTTGTTCGCTAACTTCGCCCGCGAGTCGGGCAAAGTCGGCCGAGGCACGCAAGGCGGCATTCCGCGTTGAGGGCAGGGAAACGGGGATATCTGCAACCACGCGTCCCGGACGCGGGCTCATGACAATCACACGCTGGCTGAGAAATACCGCCTCCGCGATGTTGTGCGTGACAAAGACGGCGGTCCAACCGTTACGTTGCCAAAGATTCAACAAGTCTTCATTAAGCTGACTGCGCGTAATGTCATCGAGCGCGCCAAAAGGTTCGTCGAGAAGCAGCACCTTGGGCTGGGTAACCAGCGCACGGGCCAGCGAGGCTCGCATTCGCATGCCGCCCGAGAGTTCACGGGGGTATCGCGTTGCAAACTCGGCGAGCCCGACAAGTTCGGTGGCGTTGATGGCCTTGACCTGCTGTTCTGCCGCAGGCTGGCGGAGAAGTTCCAAGGGGAGTCGCACATTGCCGATGACGGTGCGCCAGGGGAGCAGCGTCGCATCCTGAAATACAAACGACATTTTTGCGGAGCGCTGACGGGCCATGGACGGTGGTTGGCCATCCACCGTGAGGATCCCCTCGGATGAGTTAATTAACCCCCCCATAAGACGCAACAGCGTTGACTTGCCACACCCGGACGGGCCGAGGACGGAGACAAACTGTCCAGCGGGCACGCGCAAAGTCAGGTCTCGAAGCGCGGTAACGCCGCCGGGGTAGTCAAGCCGCAATTGGTCGGCGACAAGCTGGGGCGCCAGGGGAGCCAACGGATTTTCCACGTGTTGGGGGGGCAGGCAAGCTTTCCCCCAAGTATAAGGCAATCCGCGGATCTTCCCAATGTTGCAAACACCCATTTAGCGGATAGAATATAAGGTGGTGGCAAATCAAAGGGACGCCAGAGTCTTCAGCCAGGTAGTCGATGACAGCTCGAGCTTTAACCATTGCTGCTGTGCTCGTGTTGGTGGTGTCGGGATGCGCACGACCGGTCGAGGAATCTGCCTTAGCGCGGGGCAAGCGGCTATTCGACGAGGGGAAATGGGATCCCGCGATTGAGGCACTTGGCGAAGCCATCACCCTGAACCCCCTTGACTCCGAGGCGTATCTGTATCGCGGGCGTGCGTATCACTGCCGTGGCCCCGAACATCTCAGTCAGGCGATCGCAGACTTTAACGAGGCGATTCACATACGCCCCAAGAGTTTCGAGGCCTATTACAGTCGGTCCGAAGCTTACAAAGACAAGGGGGATCGAGAGAAGTCGCTTTCGGATGCCTTGACGGCCAGACGATTAGACCCGAACTATACGGCGGCCAGCGGCATGTACTCCAGTTCGACGGGGGAGGAGTTTCAGAAGGTCCTTCAACGGTCGGTGGTGGGGGAAACATCCACCGCGGCCACGGGCAAGGCGCCGGCGGACGCATCGGTCGAATCCGCCACGGAAGATTCGCCATCGCCGAGCAGCCTGGTTGAGGATTCCACACCCGCGGTTTTAGGAAAAACGGAACCCAAGTCGCGGCGGCCTGACTCGGCGGCGACCGAGCTGCGCGATGATCACGGCTTGCCGCTATCGACCGAGCGCAGCGGCAGTGTTACCGAGGAACTTTTTGGAGTGGGACGGGGACGCTCTGACGTCGCCGCGGGCAGTGATTCGACCCGGCTCCCGTCGACGGGCTCGCTGCCTCGCAAGAGCATGCTGCCACCCGAATGGCGGACCACGACGCCGCAACCGGCTCCCCTACCGCTCGAGACTCCAACTCCCAAGGCTGCAAGCAGGCCTTCTCCGATCGGAACTCTCCCCTTCGGAAATCCGTACCAGCCTCGGGGTGGCTACTCGCCGTATACGCCCATCGGTCCACGCTCGACCGGTTTGCGCGGCGATCCCATATATCGCCAACCGCAATCACCGTACTACGACCCTCGCATCAATCCCTATGTTCCGTTGCCGAGAGTGCCGGGTCCGCAAGGCCCGTTTGTCCCGCCGCAATGAGCGGAAGCTTTAACTCGCGATCATCTGTTCGAACATTTCCTCGCTGATCACTTGCACGCCAAGTTTTTGCGCTTTGGCTAACTTGCTACCGGCATCGGCGCCGGCGATCAGAACATTGGTTTTCTGGGAAACGCTCGAGGCTACCCGGCCGCCATGCCTGGCGATGAGTTCCTCGACATCCTCTCGGCGATACTTCTCGAGCGTGCCGGTCACGACAAACGTCTTGCCGGCGAGCACTCCCCTGTTGGTTTGAGCGGCTGTTTGCAGGGCCGTCATCGCGACGCCTGAATTGGCAAGGTCCGCGATTGTGGCCTCACCAAAATCACTGTGCAGCCAGTCATGCACGCCGGCGGCGATGATGGGACCAACTTCGTTGACCATCGACAAGTCGTCCTTGCTCGCCGCTCGCAGCTTCTGCATCGAGCCAAAATGCCCGGCCAACACCGTGGCCACCCGCGTGCCGACGTGGCGAATGGAAAGCGCGTTGAGCAATCGGGCGAGACCGCGCGATTTGCTCCTGCCAATCGCCGCCACCAGACTTTCGGAAGACTTCTTGCCCATCCGTTCGATCTTGCTGAGCTGCTCGACGCGCAGCCGATACAGATCGCCAAAGCTTTTGACAAGTCCCGTATTCACCAATTGATCGACGATCTTGTCACCCAGGCCTTCGATCTCCATCGCATTGCGCGTGGCGAAGTAGCGCAGCCGCTCCTTGACTTGCGCCGGGCAGAGGGGATTTGGGCAGCGAATGTAAACGCCCCCTTCGTCTTTGACGAGTTTTGTTTGGCATTCGGGGCATTCGCTGGGAAACAGAAATTCGGGCAGATTGGTTTTTCGCTCGTGTTTTTCCACGCGCACGATGTGCGGAATGATCTTGCCCGCTTTCTCGACGACGACCAGGTCGCCAATTCGCACGTCCTTGCGGGCGATCTCATCGGCGTTGTGCAGGCTGGCCCGGCTGACCGTGGTTTGGGCGAGCTGAACCGGCTGTAAATCGGCAACGGGAGTGATTGCGCCGGTTTTGCCGACCTGCACGCGAATATCGAGCAGCCTGGTGGTGGCTTCATACTTCTCGAATTTGTAGGCGATCATCCAGCGTGGCGACTTCGAGGTGCTGCCGAGTCGTTCTCGCTGGTCGAAGCGGTTGACCTTCAGAACGAGGCCGTCGACTTCGAAATCGAGCTCGTGAAGTCGCTCGATGAGCGCTTCGCAATGGTCCACCGCGGCTGGGAAATCGGGAAAGCACTCGACGCGCGGCGTCGGCGGCAAGCCGTAGGTCTTGAGTTCGGCGAGAAAATCCATGTGCGTTTTCGCGTTGAGGCTGGTCGTCGCGCCGACGCCGTGACAAAAAAATCGCAGCCGGCGCTCGGCGCACTCCCGCGGATCGAGCAAGCGAATGCTGCCCGCCGCCACATTACGCGTATTGGCGTAGGCTTCCTTGCCCCGCTCTCGCTGGCGCTGGTTGAGCGAGGCCAGGTTGGAATTGGTCATGTAGATTTCACCGCGAACGTCCAACAGCGCCGGGGGAGAACCGGCCAGGCGCAACGGCAGATCCGCCACCGTGCGGATGTTATGGGTGATGTCGTCCCCCACGCGCCCATTGCCGCGCGTGGCCGCTTGCGCAAGCAGGCCATCCTGATAGCTGACGCTGACCGCGACGCCGTCGATCTTCAGCTCCACGACCCACTCGATCGTTTCGCCAGGCAGCAAATTCGCGATCCGCTGGCCGTAGCTACGCAGTTCCGCTTCGCTATAGGTATTGTCGATGGACAACATCGGCACGCGATGCTCAACGGCGCGCAGCTCAGCCACGGGCTCATCGCCGACACGCTGCGTGGGGCTGTCGGGCGTGACGAGCTGCGGATGCCTGGCCTCGAGCGACTTGAGCCGCTCCATCAACCGGTCGTACTCGCGGTCGCTGATCTCGGGCGCCGCTTCGACGTAGTACTTGCGGTCGAAGTGGCGAATCTGATCGCGGAGGTGGGCGATTTCGTCGGTAGGGGACATGGCGGTCGGCGGTCAGCTTTGCGATTCTGGGATTGGCGCTTGTCGTTCTTGGATATCGCGCCGGCCCCGTTTGATCCAGTAATCGTCCGTCCCGATCGCGCCCATCGTGGCAATCGCCAGGACCACGATTTCGGCGAGCATCACCCACAGCCCGTATTCATCAAGAAACCGCATCAGGCCAGCGCCCAGCGCACTGGTCTGCTCGACCGGCGAGGGCATGACGGCCCGAAAGGCCATCACGCAGTAGGCACACGCCGTGATGGCGAAAACCACGCCGGCAACCAAAAGGACCGCATAGAACGGATTGGCGGGTTGCTTGGGCTTGGCCATGGTGATTCCCATTATATCGTCAGGCGTAACCGTTCACGGGCCGGGGACTGGCTCATTTTCCCGGCGAATTCGCCAGAGGCGCAGGGTTCTGTCAGGAGGTTGTCCAACGTGGTTCCCGGGAAAATGTGCCTGTCCCCCTCTCCTGGCTCGTGAACGGTTACCGTCAGGCCATCGGTTTTGGCCCCAGCTGTCGATGCGGATCGTGGTTGTGGCTTAGATCATGGGCCAGCTCGGCAAACCGTCTTCCGCGCTCGGCGAAATCGGCGAATTGATCGAAGCTGGGACAGGCCGGCGAGAGCAAGATGGCGTCACCCTCTCGGGATCGATCGAAGGCCCAGGCGGCCGCTTCGGCGAGATGCTCGACGGCGACCCAATTGAAATCGGCAGCTTCCGATTGCACCGCCTTCGATAAGTTGTGTCGTGCCTGGCCGAAAAACGCCCCCCCTCGTGTCCTGCAGGCGATGTGCCGGGCAAGCTCGCGCCAGTCGTCCCCCCGATGAACACCTCCGGCCAGTAGCCAAATGGGTCCATCGATTGCATGCAGCGCCGCGATCGCGGCGGCAGCGGAGGTGGCCTTGGAATCATTCAAGAACCGCCGGCCTGCGATCTGAGCGACTGGCTCCAACCGATGCGGAAGTCCGGCGAAGCTCGCCAGCGCGGCCTGAATCGCTCGCGGATCCGCTCCCAGACGCGCGGCCATCGTGGCCGCCAATCGCGCATTCTGCCGATTATGCAGGCCGGGCACCCGCAGCTCGGGCAACCAGGAATCCTCAATCAGGGGCACGACTTCTCCAGCGGCGATCTCGCGCCAGGAGGAGACCTCGGGGTCGCAGGAATTGACGACGGCAATCTGCCCTGGCGAGCCCGCGAGAATGCGCTGCTTGGCCCGCCGATACCTGGTCCACGAACCATGCCAATCGAGATGATTGGGCCGGCAGTTGGTGATGATCGCAGCCTGCGGCAGACGGGCGGTACGAGACAAGTGAGCCAACTGGAAGCTGCTTAGTTCCAGCACGACGACATCGCTAGCATGCATCCCTCGAAGTTCGCAGAGCAAGCTGTGCCCGATGTTCCCGCCGAGCCAGGTGCGGCGTCCGCTGTGACGCAGCATCTCAGCTAGCATGGTGCAGGTGGTTGATTTGCCCGTGGTACCGGTGACACCAACCACGTTGGCCTTGCAGCGATCGAGGAACAATTCGACTTCCGAAGTAATGGCGGCGCCGGACTCATTCGCCAGCGTAACCAGAGGATGCGGGAGCATGACGGCCGGGTTGACGACGACCCGATGTGCCCCGCGAAAGTCAGCTTCATCGTGACGACCCAAGGTGTAGCGAATTGGCAGGTCCTGGAGTCGCGCAAGCGAGTCCGCCAGGCGTTCGGCGGTCTCAAGATCGGTCACCGTCACGGTGCCGCCTTGCTCCACCAGCCAGCGCGCCGCACCCACGCCTCCGCCATGCCGGCCGAGACCCATGACCGTGACTAGCTGACCTTTCATGGTTTGCATATCGGGTGACCGACCTGGTCGCGTTGCAAATCGGCGTTGGTCGCAAGGTCCAACACCCATTGCACGAGATCAGCGGCTTTTCTTCCCCCCAAATTGAAATGGATTGACACCCGTACACCTACTGCTACAATGAACTGTACAAATGTTTCAAAATGGGGAGGAGGAACGATGGTGGCTACGACCCAAGATACGCAGGTGCACGAGGAGTCGTCCGGCAGGCAACTGGACAGTGCGTCCGGCAGGCAACTGGACTGTGCGTCCGGCAGGCAGCTGGACTGTGCGTCCGGCAGGCAACTGGACAGTGCGTCCGGCAGGCAACTGGACAGTGCGTCCGGCAGGCAACTGGACCGTGGTGGCGTGCGAGCGATCCGCGACATTTTGCCGGAGGTGCTGGCACAGTACGACTTGCGGGACAGCAGCCGTTGCGTTTTGCATCGTGTGCGCCGTCGCGCCATGGATTCCGCGTTGGCGGGTTGCCGAACGCCCCAACTTGTCTAATCGGTCTTTCGCAACTTCTCCCACCCGCCCGCTTCGGCACTGCGGACGATGGCTTCGATGACTTGCATGTTGGCCAGCGCGTCGGTCAGCGGCGTGGGCAGCGGCTGATCAAACAGGACTGCCTGGGCGAACAGGTCGCCCTGAATGGTGTACTGGTCGCAAATGGGCAGCATTATCTCGTCGGCGCCAGTTGCGTGCTGGTGCCACAGCCGGCATGGCTTGTCGGGGGGCGCGTTGAAGGGAATCTCGATCTCCAGACGGCCCTTGTCCCCCACGATCTGCACGCGCTGATACGGCGCCAGCAGCGTGCCGCAGGTAAATGTGCTCGCGCGGCCGCCGAATTCCAGGATGCCGGAGGCGATCACGTCGGTGCCGAATCGCGGGTCGCGCTCGATCCGGCCCAGTACGCGGTCGGGCTCGGCATCGAAGAGGAATCGCGACAGTGAAATGCAGTAGCAACCAATGTCGAGCAATGCTCCGCCGCCGATCTCAGCCACGTTGCGAATGTTTTCTGGATCGTCGTTGAAGTACGAGAAGAAGGATTGGATCGTCCGCAGTTCACCTATGCGTCCCTCGCGCACAATCGCCTTGGCCTTTCGCCATTGCGGGTGATGGCGGTACATAAAGGCTTCCATTATTTTGAGTCGCGGATACCGTGACGCGGCATCGACCAGCTGCTGACCTTCCATGGAGTTCAGTCCAATTGGCTTCTCGCAAAGCACGTGCTTGCCGGCTTCCAGGGCCTTAATCGACCAGGGTACATGCAAGTGATTGGGTAGCGGATTGTAGACCGCATCGACTTCCGGCGAGGCCAGCAATTCCTCATAGGACCCGAAGGCGCGGAGAATCCCCAATTCCTTGGCCGCCCGCTGCGCGGTGGCTAACGATCGCGAGGCGATGGCAACAACCTGGGTATGTTCACCGCGCTGCATTGCCGGGATGACTTTGGTGGTGCCGATTTTGGCGGTGCTCAAGATGCCGAAGCGTAGTTTTGCCATTGCAACCTTTCGTGGCCACGGGGCGCGCACACTTCCCGAGGGACTGCCTCGCGTGAGTGAGAGAACTTCAGAGCGTGATGAACGACCATATTGACCGTCAGGCCGAGCCTGGGAACGGGGCTCAAAACCGCGGAATGATCCTCAGATCCAGGCTGATGACAAACAGCATCAGGCTCAGAATGAAAATCAGCCCGATCCATTGGCAAAGTGCGACCACGCGTTCGTCGAGCGGGCGGCGGAAAATACCTTCGAGTGCGAGGAACACCATATGTCCGCCGTCGAGCACGGGAATCGGCAGGAAGTTGATGACCGCCAGATTGGCGCTGAGCATCGTCAAAAACAGCAGCAGCTTGGCGAACCCTTCGTCAGCCGCGCCCGCGGCGGCGCTAAAAATGGTCAGCGGCCCGCCGAGGCCCCTGACGGAAATCCGGGTCCCCAATCGCTGCAGAAACGAATAGACCATCGTCAATGCCCGCGTGGTCTCTTCCCTGGCCATCGAGAACGCTTCCAGCGGGCTCCCCGCCTTGTAGATGAATTGCTCCGGCTCATAGCGAAAACCGCGATCGGGATTGAACTCGGTTTGCGAGTCGGCCGGCAGAATCTCCAGAAAACGGTCGTTGCGCAACGTGAGTTTCACCTTCGTGTCGGGCAGGGCTTCCTGCAAACGGCCGATGAAGAACGGCCAGTTGGCGACAGCTTCGCCTTTGTCATCGAGAAACTCGAATGACAGGCCGAACTTTTCCTCTTCCTTGCGTTTTTCATCGCTGGCGGGAATCAGCTCAGCTTTGATAATCTCGTCGCCAGGCACAATACGATCGACCTGCGCGGGGCCTTCCGTTTGGTTTGATTTGACGACGGCTTTCGCGGCCGGACTGTCGGGGTCCGTGGCCTGCACGACGTTAAGCACCTTGACCGCCACTCCCAGTGCGGGAATCGTCAGCGGCGCGCCGGGCAGCACCAAACCGCTCTTTCCCTCAAACCAGGGAGGGTCGCGCGGAATCACCTTAAGCTCCACCGTGGCATCCTGTCCGGTGGGGTTCTTGCGGGTCACACCCAACGTGACCGCGTCGCCTGCCTTCGAGCGAAACAACTCGGGGAGCGCCATCACATTGATGTTGCCCGGCGATTCTCCATCGATGCTGACGATAAAGTCGTCGGGTTGAACGCCGGCCTTGGCGGCGGGAGAATTATTCTGTACGGCCACCACCTTGCCCAATCGCATGACCAAACCCAGCCAGCGGCGTGGGCGCGGCGGCACTGGCACGTCGACAGTCTTCGTCTTCTTGGTGGCCTGGTCCTCGCGTTGGACGGTCACTTGAAGCGTGCGGCTGGCGTTGCGGGCGAGCTGGGCCTCCAGGTCTTGGAAGTCGGCAATGGGTTTGCCATCCACCGCGACGATCTGGTCGTTGCCCTTGAATGCCTCGGTCTTTGCGGCTGGCGTATTCGGCCAGGCTGGCATCTTGCGATAAAGCTTGGGCAGCATGGGGCCTCCGGCGCCGATCGTCGGTGCGAGCGTCTGCTTCGCTTTGGCGGCGTCGGGTTCGATGGTGATCCAAATCGGTTCGTCCTGTCCCTTGCGCTTGACTTTGAAGCGGACCCCTTTTTCCGCTTCGCTGAGCGTGACCGCCTCCTGCAAATCGCGAAATCGCAGCGAGCGCTCGTCGGTACCCGCTCGATCATTGATCTGCAAGATGTGGTCGCCCGGCTGCAGGTCGGCGCGCCAGCCGGCGCCGCCGGGCATCAAGGCCGAGACGGCACAAGGTGTTTCAGGCACGCCCAACCAGAAAGCCCAGGCTGCCATCAAGTAGGCGAAGATCACGTTCATGACGACGCCGGCGGAAATGATGGCCATGCGTTGTGGGACGCTCTTGGCCATGTAGCTGCGAGGGTCGAGCACGGCGTCGGGAGGCGTGGGGGAGTGGGCGAGGCCCGGCAGTATTTGCGCGGTCCCTTCTTCGGACGAGGCGGTCACGGTGGAGCGTCGCCGTTCTTCCTCGGCCTTCCCAGGATTATCATCCTGTCCGAGCATTTTCACGTAGCCGCCGAACGGCACGATGCCGATGCCGTATTCCGTTTCCCCCCATCGGAATTTGGCCAGCTTGAGCCCGCCAACGTCGAAGCCCAAATAGAACTTCTCGCACTTCACGCCGCACCATTTGGCGACCAGAAAGTGACCAAGTTCATGGACAAAAATGACAAACCCCAGGCCCAGGACGCCTTGCGTGATGCCCCACAGATAATCGACCCATACGGACATGGCGGTCGACTGCGCCAGTAAACCGACTAAGTGCAGACCCAACGTCCCACCTCCTCGCGAGCCCAAGCGTCCAGCTCGAACAAGCGTTCGAGCGACGGTTGAGATTCAAAGTCATGTTGTTCCAGCACGCTGCGGCAGGCGGGCACGATTTCGGTAAACGACAGCTCGCCGCGCAAAAAACCAGCCACGGCCGCTTCGTTGGCCGCATTCAGCACCGCCCCGGCGGTGCCCCCCTCGCGCGCCACTTCTTGCCCTAATTGCAAGGCCGGGAAGCGATCGTGGTCGGGCGGTTCGAAGTCCAGTTGCAACGATTGCCTCAAGTCCAGCTTCGCGGCGACGCCGGCGATGCGCTCGGGATAAGTCAGCGCGTATTGAATCGGCAGCTTCATGTCCGGCGGGCTCAATTGCGCCACGACCGAACCGTCGACAAACTCCACCAGCGAGTGCACAACGGATTGCGGATGCACAACCACGTCGATCATTTCCGGAGGTAAATCGAACAGCCACCGCGCTTCGATGATCTCAAGCGCCTTGTTCATCATCGTGGCGGAGTCGACGCTGATCTTGGGACCCATCCGCCAGGTGGGATGATTGAGTGCGTCGGCGACCGTCACGCGGCTGAGCCGCTCTTGGGTATAACCACGAAACGGGCCGCCGCTGGCCGTGAGAATCACGCGCCGAACATCCTCACGCCGACCGGCTTGGAGCGCCTGGAACACGGCGCTGTGCTCGCTATCAACGGGTAGGATCTGCCCGCCCCGCTCGTTCGCCAGTTGCATCACCAGCGGACCGCCCATGACCAGCGTTTCCTTGTTGGCCAGCGCCACGCGTTTGCCGGCGTCCAGGGCCGACCATGTGCTTCGCAGACCCGCGCTGCCGACAATCGCGGCAACGACGACATCGATTTCCGGCTGGCGAACAACCTGTTCGAGGCCCGCTGCCCCGGCCAGCAGCTGGCAGCCTTTGGGCAGGTCTTTCCAATCGTGGCTGCCGGCGGCGTCAGCGTCGCTGGCCACAACCCATTTGGGCCTGAATTGTCGGGCTTGCTCAACCAGCTTTTCCAGCTCGCGATGGGCAGACAGGGCGACCACGTTGAGCAAGCCCGGCGACGCAGCCACCACTTCAAGCGCGCTACGACCGATACTACCGGTCGAACCCAAAACAGCGACGTTGGTGCGCGTGCCGGTCATTCGAGTGGCTGCCGATTCTTATTGGCTCGGGGCGGCTGCTGGCCATCCCTCGCCGTAAGGTTCGCGGTTGCTTGGGGTTCGGAGCAAGACTCGCCACATTCTAGGTGTCGCCCGAAGGCGGGACAACCCAAACTGCCACGTCCAGGCATGAGCTGGCAAGACTCCATCGGCTCGTTGTCACATCTTTCGATACGACATACGATGGAGTATTCCGCCACGACCGCGGGAAATCCGAATTCGGAGGATCGAAATCCGGAAGATTTTCTGGTTGAGTCGCGACAAGATACCCACCGCGCTGTGGACCCCTGGCGTACTGGGCGTCGCGGCCCGGCGTGGACCGGGGATTCCAATGGGGGGCTGGCTTTAACACCCAGGAATGACACTCATGGAAAATAAACGAGCCGCCCAGAAAAAGCCGGCCCGCAAAGACTCCCCGACGATGGGCAACAACGTGGTTTGGTACCTGCTGATCGCGGGGGTCCTGATGTTGTTTACCGTCACCCTGCTGACCAGCAACTCGCCCATCGACATCGACCGCAGCGATTTGCGCCAGTTGATCCTGCACGGCTCGGTCGAGGTCACGACCGGTACGGCCAATAATCAGCGCGTCATGCGATTTTCGAAGCCCACCGACCTGGTCGTGGGCAGCTACGAAGTCAATGGCAAGGTGACGCAGGAAATCGAGCCGAACGATCACAATTCGCCCCATTACAAAGGGCCGGAAAACGGCATCGCGTTTACCACCGCGAAGATGTCCACCGACGACGAGCTGCTTAAGCTTCTCGACGCACGCGATATTCGCTATGCCGTGGCCGACCCTCCCAGCCCGTGGAGGCAGTATGCCATGCTGCTGGTGATTACCGCCGTGCTGATTCTGGTGTTCATGCTGATGATGCGAAGATTGGGGGGCGCCGGTTCCCCGATGGCGTTTGGTCGTAGCCGCGGCCGAATGTACGCGCAGGAAGATCTGGGCGTGACGTTCGAAGATGCCGCGGGCATCGACGAGGCGGTGGAAGAATTGCGCGAAGTCGTTGAGTTTCTGCGCACCCCGGAAAAATACCAGGTTCTGGGCGGACGCATTCCCAAAGGCGTGCTCTTAGTCGGTCCGCCTGGCACCGGAAAAACGCTCTTGGCAAAGGCCATCGCGGGGGAAGCGGGCGTGCCATTCTTCAGCCTGTCAGGCTCGGATTTCGTGGAGATGTTCGTCGGTGTGGG
>SXHT01000052.1 GCA_005773095.1 Planctomycetaceae bacterium | reverse complement strand
TCGATGGTTTGGTACAGTGGCAACTCGATGAACGCCATTCTGCTGACCATGCCCGCGGTGGTCTACGTGGCGGGCGTTTCGGGAGCAATCCATTTCGCCAATTATTACCGCGATTCGGCCGTGGAGGCCGGAGTCGACGGTGCTCCGGCACGCGCCATCAAGAGCGCCTGGCTGCCTTGTCTTCTGTCCGCGGGCACGACGGCAGCTGGTCTGCTTTCGCTGTACACCAGCGAGTTGATGCCGATCAAAATGTTCGGCATCTTCTCCGCGTTGGGCGTGCTGGCCACCTTATCGCTCCTGTTCTTGTTTCTGCCCGCTTGGATGCAGCTTTGGCCGATGAAGCGCGGCAGCCTGCTCGACGGTGACGTGCCCAAGCCTGAAGACCTGGGCCTTCCCGATCGTTGGCGCAGAGTTTTGGCCGGCGTCCTCGATCATCATCGCTGGGTCTTTGCCGGTCTCATCGCGTTGATGTGCTTCTGCGGCTACGGCCTGACCAAGATCAACACGTCCATCAAGCTCACCAAGCTGTTCAGCGAGGACGCCGAGATCATTCACAATTATGCCTGGCTGGAAGAGCACCTCGGGCCGCTAGTGCCCATGGAAGTCGTGGTCAAGATCGACACTGCCAACAGCAAGCTCACCTTCCTGGAACGCTTTGAGCTGATCGATCGCATCCAAAAGAATATGGAAACCATCAACGGCATCGGCAACACGATGTCCGTCGTGACGTATGCCCCGCCACTGGAAATCAAACGGGCTGGGCCGTTCATCAGCAAACGCACGATGCGCGGCATCTTGAACAAGAAACTGGAAGACCACCGCGCCGAGTACCTGGCCAGCGATTTCTTGAAGCTCGATGGCGACATCGAGATGTGGCGGATCAGCGCCCGCGTGGGCGCCCTCAATGACATCGACTACGGCGAGTTCAAGCGCGATATTCAGGACAGCGTCGAACCCGTGCTCAAGGCCGAGCGTGAACGACTTGCGAAAGCCACGGCCAGGGATGCCGCGAAGCCGCAGGCGGACATGGGAATCTCGGCCTGCTACACGGGCCTGGTGCCGCTGGTCTATAAGGCGCAGCGGTCGATGCTCAACGGCCTGGCGTGGAACTTTGTCACCGATGTGCTGACGATTGCCGCAGTGATGATCATCGTCTTCCGCGACCTGGCTTCCGGCCTGGTGCTCATGATACCGTCGATCTTTCCGATGGTGATCGTGTTTGGCATCATGGGCTGGTGCGGCGTGGTGATCGATGTGGGCACCATCATGACGCCCACCGTGGCACTCGGTGTTTCCGTCGATGACGTGATTCACTTCCTGATCTGGTACCGACGCGGCCTGACCGAAGGAAAGAGCCGTCGCGATGCCGTGATGCTGGCCTATGAAGGCTGCGCCCGGGCCATGTATCAGAGTTGGGCCGTGCTGGGCCTGGGCCTGGCCGTGTTCTCGCTAAGCACGTTTGTGCCGACGCAGCGGTTTGGCGCGATGATGTTCACGCTGCTCACCGCAGCGTTGATTGGCAACCTGATTCTGCTGCCGGTCATCCTGCGAAGTCCGCTGGGCTGGTTCTTCCTGCGCCGTTTGCGAAACAACGTGCGGAAGTACCCTGAGCGATATCGCCTGGCAGAGACGTTCCCAAGCGATCTTGCTCCGCCGGAGCCACTCTCGCACGTGCACATCGACCAGCCGCACCACACAGAGACACCGCATCGACGGCCCCCGGCGCTTCGGCCGGACGTTCGGCTCGAGTAATGGCCTGAAACTGTGAGGAATATGCGATCGAATGCGGCCATCAACCGCGTCGCTCGTGGGTATCCTGACGTGTTCGTTGGCGATCGAAAAGAACGCGTCGAACATGAACAGTCACCATGCATGCCGATCACCATGACTGGCTGGGTGAGCATGCTCTGTAACGAAGCGTCGCAGCCCGGCTTCCTCGGCTCGGTTGTGCCCATCTTGCAATCGGCGGTGCCTCGGTTTAGGCTGCTGAAAAGTGGAATTCTGCTTTCCTGCACCGACTCACGAGGCGAATCATGCAACAGTCCGGCAACACGCGACGGCAGTTTCTTTCCACGGCGGCGGCAGGTACGGCCGCAGTGGTCGGCGCGCCCGCCATCCTCACGGCCAGTAAGACCGACTCCGCGCGGATCCTCGGCGATGGTGACTACCAGTACGAAGTCATTCATGAATGGCCGCAATTGCCCGACAAGTTCACCTGGCAAACCACGCACAACGTGGCCGTCGACAAAGGTGGCAACCTGTACGTAATTCACCAAGGCCATGCCGACCAGAGCGATCATCCGTCGATCTTCGTCTTCGACGCCGATGGCCGGTACATCCGCTCATTTGGCAACCAGTTTCAGGGGGGCGGCCACGGCATCGAAATCCGCGAAGAGGGTGGCCAGGAGTTCCTGTACGTTTGTGCGTACCAGGCCCTCAAGACCTTTGCCAAGCTGGATCTCCATGGCGAGACGGTTTGGCAGCAGTATGCCCCCATGCAATCGGGAGTGTATGCCGCCGATGAAGACACCAATCGCACCGGTCAGTGGGGCCGCGACCGCTTCATGCCCACCAACTTCGCCTTTCTCGACGACGGCGGATTCCTATTGGCCGACGGCTACGGCTCATACTACATCCATCGCTACGATCAAAACGCCAGGTGGCAATCCTGCTTCGGTGGCGCTGGCGCCGGTGAGGGGAAGTTCGACACCCCGCACGGTGTGTGGGTCGACAAGCGGTCCGGGCGCGAACCTTCGATTGTAATCTGCGACCGCGCCCATCACACGCTCCAATACCTCACGATGGACGGCGAGTACCTGGAAACGCTCAGTGGCTACGGCCTGCCCGCGAACGCCGATACGTGGCAGAATCTGATGGTCGTGCCCGAGTTGCACGCGCGCGTGACCATTCTCAACGACAAGAACGAAGTGGTGGCTCGCCTTGGCGGCGACGTGGAACGCGTTACTGGTCCCGACGGCGGCCAGATTCGCGGCAACCGCAACCAGTGGATCGATGGCAAATTCGTGCATCCGCACGATGCCTGCTTCGGCCACGACGGCAGCATCTTCGTCGCCGAATGGGTCGGCACCGGCCGCATCTCAAAGCTCAAGCGACTGGGTTAGCGCGTTCCCCTTTGCCACTTCGCTCAGCCCCGCTATATTCATCGACGGGCGTGGTGCCCCAGGCTACCCAACCACGATTTCGCAGGGAGACCCAACATGAAGGCTGCGCTTGCAGAGTTTCTTGGCACGTTTACGCTGGTGTTCATCGGAGCCGGAGCCGGCGCACTCGCCTCACCAAGCGGCACGGGTGTCGTTGGTGTGGCTCTCGCACATGGCCTGGCGCTGATAGTGATCATCTACACCTGGGGATCAATCTCCGGCGCTCATTTCAATCCGGCCGTGACGTTGGGCGTTGCCTTGACGGGCCGAATGACGTCCTTGACGGTCGTTGTCTACTGGATATGCCAGTTTCTTGGCGGCGTGGCGGCGGCCTGCTTGTTGTATTACCTGATCGGCGCCACGGGCGGACTCGGAGAGACGATAGGATCGTTGACCCCCAATGTTGCCACCCCGGGACCCAACGCAAGCGCGATGAAAACAATCGTTGTTGAGGCCGTGCTAACGTTCTTCTTAATGACCAGCGTTTTCGCATCCGGCGTGCTGAATAAAAATGGCAACCTGGCAGGCGTGGCCATCGGACTGGTGCTGACGATGGATATTCTGATGGGCGCCACGCTCACGGGCGCGAGCATGAATCCGGCCCGCAGCTTTGGTCCCGCCCTCGTCATGTTCCTGCGCCAGCAGCAGGAAATGGGCTATTTTTGGATGTATTTGGTCGGCCCTTTCCTTGGTGCGACGGTCGGCGCTTTACTGTACGCCAGCATGGGCAATACCATCGTCGAGGCCATTCCAGGGACAAGAAGTGTTTCAACCAAGTAGGGAGGGTGGCAGGGTCTGACGGGCACACGCAGAGCGGGTCGGGGAAGGCCCGGTATTCCAAGCCTTCAGGGCGATCGCTTTGCTCTGACTCTGGTACCCAATTCAGAAAACTGCTTTGCCGCCGAGGCCATTCTCAAACCTCCGGCTGGATTTTGTTTTTTGCTCCGCTACAATGTTCCGCAGCCACCGCCCAGGACTGGCCCATGTTCCCGGAAAATTCGAGGGGGGTGTGTGGTCCTATTGCGTGGTTCCCGGGACAATGTGCCAGTTCTCTTGTGCGTGAACGGTTACACCATGATGACGATTGATCTACGACACCGGCTGGCCATTGGCATTTCCATTCTTGGGCTTCTTGTCGCAGGATGCGAGCGACCCAAAGCGGCGCTACCGGTGAGCAAGAGCACCGCGGATCGGGCTGAACCGGCTGCCGATAAGACCGGCCCGACTCCGGCGCTCAATGTCGGCGCCGGCCCTGCCGATGTGAGCGCGGCAGACGAATCCGCAGCCGAGAAAAAGTCGTCCACGAAAGTCATGCTGGGCTCGCCAGAGCTGACCGCCGGCATCCCCGGTGAAGGTCCATTAACGCTGGAAGAACTCAAGGTGTGGTTGGATGATCCGAAAAACCACGAGGTGCTGGAGGTGGAGCTGCCCCTGGGATTGGCGGCGGGCACCGGCCAGATCAAAGGGCTCGACAAGAATCCGCTGACACGGGCCAAGATCGAACTTGGCCGGCAACTTTATTTTGACAATCGGCTTTCGGCTGACTCCACCGTGAGTTGCGCGAGCTGCCACCATCCCGAGGAAGGCTTCGCCAGGCACACGCGGTTTGGCGTTGGCATCCGCAAGCAGGAAGGCGGCCGCAATTCACCCGTCAGCTATAACCGTATCTTGAGTGACGCCCAATTCTGGGACGGACGCGCTGCTTCCCTCGAGGAGCAAGCCAAGGGCCCGATCCAAAACCCCATTGAAATGGGGAACACGCACGAGGCGTGTCTGGCATGTTTGAAAGCAGTTCCGGGGTACGAACTTCAGTTCGAGAAGATTTTCGGCGAGTTCACCATCGACAGGGTCGCCCAGGCGATTGCCTCGTTCGAACGTGTGTTGGTCACGGCACCATCGCCGTTCGATTATTACGATCGTTTTATTCCACTGAAGGATCTCGATCCGGATGAATTGAAGGCGGATGACCCCGAGATGTTCGTGAAATACGAACAGGTCCTTGCCGAGATGGACGCCCATCCGATGTCGGACAGCGCCAAACGGGGTCGTGAACTCTTCTTTGGGGCCAAAGGAGGCTGCACGGCTTGCCACGTCGGTCCGAATCTGACCGACGAGAAGTATCACAACCTGGGGGTCGGAATCGACCAGGAAAAGCCGGATATCGGCAGACAGGAAGTAACCAAAGACGAGAAAGACCGCGGAGCATTTAAGACTCCCACGATCCGCAACGTGGCACTTTCCGGCCCGTACATGCATGACGGCTCCCAGAAGACGCTGGCCGAAGTCGTCAAGTGGTACAATCAAGGGGGCCACCCCAATCCGCACCTCAGCGACAAGATCAAGAAACTGAACCTCACCGATGAGGAGCAGGCCGATCTGGTCGCGTTCATGGAGGCCTGCACAGGCGAGTTTCCGCCGGTCGAGCAAGGACGGCTGCCGGAGTAACGCAATTCGATCATCGGCATTTGGGAATCGCCTGCGTAAGACCGTTACGCCAAGACCCTCCTGCCAAGCGCCGTACCACGATGTCCCTCGACGAAGATCTTTACCAGGAGCGTATCCTGGAACATTTTGAGCAGCCGTTTCATCGCGGACATTGCCCGGCGGCCACGCACATGCACGAGGATGATAATCCTTTGTGCGGCGATGTGGTGCGACTGGAGTTGGCCGTGGATCGCGCTGGCGTAATCCAGGACGCTTACTTTTCAGGCGAGGGATGCTGCATCAGCCAGGCGGCGGCTTCGATGCTTGTCGAGAAAATCACCGGCAGGCGAGTGGACGAACTGAAAGGCTTCGCCGCCAAAGACATGTTGCAGTTGTTTGGCGCGCCGCTTACGCCGAACCGGCAGAAGTGCTGTCTGCTCGGCTGGCGCGTATTGCAGCAGGCGTTGTACTCACCCGTCAATCGCGCCTGACGCCGAGTCAGGGCCAATAAGTTATCCGCTGTAGCGCCGGCTGTGCCGGCCGGATTCGTGTGACTTTCCCATCCACGGCCGGCAAAGCCGGCCCTACCAGGTTGCCGAATGTAAAACACTGATCGGCCGTAGACGCCGAGTCGCGGAACTCGCCGGAGTCCCGCCCGCAGTGCCGCCGTCCGGAGTTCCGGCGATTTCAGCCACGATCCATTTTGACCTGCTACTTCGATGACCGCCCCTCTCGATATCGAGCGCATCCGGGCCGACTTTCCCATCCTGCAAACGCGGTTGCACGCCAATCGTGTCGAGGGTGGCGTGCCGCTGGCGTTTCTGGACAATGCCGCCAGCACGCAGCATCCCCGGCAGGTCATTCAGACGATCGTGCGGGTTTTTGAGCACGATTACGCCAACGTGCATCGGGGAATCCATTCGCTCAGCGAGCGCTCGACAGAATTGTACGAAGCTGCTCGCGAGCAGGCGCGGGCCTTCATCAACGCCGCGGACGGGACCGAAATCATCTTCACGCGCGGCACCACCGAAGGCATCAATCTCGTCGCCCGAAGCTGGGGCGACTCGCACTTACACCCCGGCGACGAAATCCTGCTCACGGAAATGGAGCATCACTCCAATCTGGTTCCGTGGCATCAGCTGGCCGCCCGCACCGGCGCCATCGTGCGATTCGTGCCCATCACGGTTGACGGGCAGCTCGTGGTCGACGCGCTCGACTCGCTGCTCACCGAGCGAACGAAGATTGTCGCGCTCACGCACGTGTCGAACGTGCTGGGCACGATCAACCCGGTCGAGGCGATCATTGAGAAAGCGCATTCCCATGGGGCGATTGTGGTCATCGACGCCGCGCAGAGCGTGCCGCACCTGGTCACCGATGTGCAAGCCATGCATTGCGACTTTCTTGCGTTTAGCGGGCACAAGATGCTCGGTCCCACGGGGATCGGCGTGCTTTATGGGCGACGCGAGTTGCTCGAAACAATGCCGCCGTTTTTCGGGGGGGGCGGCATGATCCGTCGCGTCGGGCTGGGTGGCTACGAGCCGGGAGACTTGCCCGCTAAATTCGAGGCGGGCACACCGCCGATTGTCGAAGCAATCGCTCTGGGTACCGCCATCGACTACTTGCAGCGGTTGGGGCTGGAGGCGATCCATGCGCATGAAGTCGCGCTGGGGCAGTTGGCGTACGACCGCTTGAGCGCCATCCAAGGCGTGCGGCTGCTTGGCCCCGGTCCGCGGCGGAAATCCGGCATCATCAGCTTCACGCTTGATGGAGTTCACTCGCATGATGTGGCGCAAGTTCTCGACCATCACGGCGTCGCCGTGCGGGCTGGGCATCATTGCACGATGCCGTTACACAAGCGGTTGGGCATTGCCGCCAGCGTCCGCGCGAGCTTTTACCTCTACAACACCCCCGAGGAAATCGAGCAGTTCGCCGGCGCGGTGAACAGGGTGAAACATTTATTCGCCCGAAAACACTAGCACTCGCTCCCAGGAGCAAGGCGCGCTCATGCTTTGCCTGGCGCCAGCGGCGCCTGCGGCACAAGCTTGCCCTCGTTTAGTTTCTCCCGCCACTTGGCGAACGATGCTTTTCGTTTCGCGGCCGCATACTCGGGTCGGTAAAACAGGCTCATGCCGGTGATGTTCTGCAGGTTCGAAAAGCTAAGCACGCGAATGTCCAGCGAGTCGTGGTTGAGATTGTCCACGAGTTTTTCCGCCTCGCCGTTCTTGAATTGCTCATCCGTGTAACCCCAAAGCATGCGATACAGCACTTTCGCATCGGGGCCGCGCTGCTGCTCGAGCGTTTCTCGCACCAGTGCTGCGGTGTGAGGACCACGCGCGAGCGCCGCTTTGAGCGAATCGATTTGAGCAGGCCAACTGGCGCGCTGATCGGCATCGTTGAGCGCCGAAACATAGGCTTCGAACTCTCCTACATAACCACCGCAGCGAATGGCAAGCGACCGCACTTCCGCCCGGCGATTCTGCGAAAGCTCTTTGATCGCCAGACTCATCGGCCGATCCACGGTCAACTCTTTCTCGAACGCTGTGGCTGCCCGCGCATCGAGCGGATTGATCACCTCGCGCGTCGCCCAATCGGGCACTTGACCCGCGGCAATGTTGCGGGCCGACTGTGCCGTGAGCGCGATATGCTCCGGCGCCTGTACGGTCGTTGTTTTGCCCGCCTCGCCGACATGAATTTGGCCGCTGGTGGCATAAAGATCGACGGCCAACTCAGGGGGACCAGCCTCTGGGTCGGTGCCCGGCGGCAACAATCCGACGACCTCCAAGGCAAGCGTCGACTTGGCGTC
>SXHT01000051.1 GCA_005773095.1 Planctomycetaceae bacterium | reverse complement strand
GTCGAGCAGATGGTACAGAAAATTGTCCGGATCGGCGTTGTCGGCAAGCCAGCCTGAGAGCGCCAACTGATGCTCGCCACGGCAAAGCCGCTGAAAGTGTTGCGTGATCTCGCTGGTTACAATCCGCAGGTCGATCCCGATCGGACCCAATGCCTGCTGGATGAACACGGCCGTCTCCTGAGGCCGCTGCATGTAGGGACGCGGCGAAGCCATGACGAACAATTCCAGCTTCAGCGGCAGCGTGAACCCGTCTTCTTGGCTCGCTTCGGCCATGAGCGATTTCGCTTTTGCGACGTCGAAGCCTCGATCGACGATCGCGTCGTTGTAGGCAAACATCGTGGGCGGCACGGGATTGACCGCGGGCCTGGCCCGCCCGTCGTACACAAGGTCGATCAATCGCTGTTTGTCAATGGCGTGCCAGATGGCTTCACGCAGCTTGCGGTTGTCGAGCGGCGGCTTTTCGTTTTGGATCGAGAGATATCCCACGTTCATGCCGTCTTGCCGTTGCACGATGATGCCTGGAACATTTTCCAACGTGGCCATCTCGGCCGGAGGCAGGTCGTCCGCGACATGAATCTCGCCACGTCGCAGCTGCTCGATGCGCACAGCGCTTTCGATCACAGGCACGAAGATCACGCGGTCCAGTTTCGGTCGGCCGCGCCAATGTTCGTCGAATGCCGCGATGGTCAGTTCCTGATCACGCGTCCAATTCGCAAACTTGAACGGTCCCGTGCCCACGGGCCTGATGGAAAACTCCCGCCCCAAAGTTTGGACCGCATTCGGACTGACAATGCTGGCGGGAAACATCGCCAGATTGGCCAGAAACACGGCGCTCGGCTGCTTCAGGGTGAATTCAACGGTGAGCTCGTCAATCGATCGGACCTGGGCAATCTCGCGGTAACTCTCCGCGTAGGGGATGACATCCCCATGGGCCTGCGGATTTCCCGGCACGATCAGCCGATCGATGGAAAATTTCACCCCGTCGGCGGTCAGCGGAGTGCCGTCGTGAAAGGTAATTCCGGGTCGCAAATGAAACGTCCATTTCAAGCCATCGCCGCTGGTCTCCCACTTTGCTGCCAGTGCCGGGACGATCTCCACGCTATCGTCCGCGTACGTCACAAGCGTGTCGAACAGATTGACAATCACCTTGACGCTCTCACCCGTGTCGACGTGGATCGGATCGAGCCTGTCGGTTTCGCCGCCGCGACCATAAATCAGCGTGTTGGAGAGGGACAGCGGAGCTGTCGTCGGCGCGCAGCCTGCGATTGCCAGCGGCGCCAAGATCAGAAGCAGGCGAAACAGGTGGGTGCGCATGATGGAGTCGGGGGTTGGTTTCGCGGAGGCCAGGCTGAGAAAAAGTAAGATCGATTTCGCGATGCCAACGTTCGACCTCCTGGCTTACGGCGCGGGAAGAGCCGGAAGTTGATTGGCCAGACAGCCTGCGTCGAGGCCGTCGCTTGCGCTATCGCGGGCCGGGTTGTTGGCGCTGGCGATTGAGAGCGCGAAATCGAAGGGGGTCCGTTCAGAGACAGGCCGATTGTCTTGGACCGATTGCTGCCACACGACCGCGTTCAGTTTGGGTAGTGTCTCGCGAGATTGACCCCAGAAGGCTTGCCAGCCGGCAAACGTGAGTTGTTGGCTGCTGTCGGTCCGCGTGGCATCGATCCGCTTCCAAAACACATCAACGGCCTCGTAGAAGTTGCGGTCTCCACTCCAACTCAGCGTCCCCTCGGAATTGACCGAGGATGCAGGATCGCGCTGTTCGATGAACGAAGCACCGCTGCCAACGCGAATAATGCTGGCAGCAAGTCGCAAGTCGGCGAGCATGCCGTCCGTTCCATTGTCGCTAAAGTCGAGCCACGCCAGCCCGCTGCGCACCTCCGCCGTCAGATGACGAGCGTCGATTTCAACGCGCGAGCGAACGTCCCGCCGTTCCGATCCCTTGACGATCAATAGCCGGTCGGTCGTCGCCAACAGTCCGTTGTCCCACAGAACGCGGGCCGAGGCTCCTCCATCGACCCTCATCAACGTGGCTTCTCCACGAGCAATGCAGTTGTGAAGTTCAATGGACGCGGGCGCTTGCGCCTCCGCGGCACTTGCCTCCGAGGCGGAATCCGGCAAAGCAACTGATTCGCGAGCGGCAAATCCCCCCGTGGGTTGGGGCACAGCATCGTGATGGGGATGGGCCTCGGTCACCTCGCCGCTGCCTCCGGCGGATGACGACAGAACTGCAAAGAATGAGACCTGCGGGTGAAACGCCATGCCCTGGTCGGCGGCGTTCCGGATGGTCAGCGAGGTTTTATCGAGCCGGAGTTGTGCCGGCTCTCGAACTTCGAAAAGGGTCCAAGTTTCGGCTGTGATTTCGCGGGGCACGACAAACTCAATCGAGACATTCATCAGCGATACGCCGCCGCCGGAGATCGTAATCATCACGCCCCCGGTTCCAGCCGGTTCCTCACGGGGAGCGAATTGGATGACGGGCATAAACCCGTCACCGGCGCGGATCGTGAGCTTGCTGTTGGCGATGACGACGGGAGGTTCCTGGCGACGGCCGTTGAACCGCAATTCCACGACATCGCCCGCCTTCGCAGCCTGGCAGGCAGCCTCGAGCGTCGGATAATTGGCCCCGGAGCCGGGATCGCCAACCACCAGCAGGCCATCTGCCCTGGCACGGGGTACAATCGCCGGCGGAGGATGCGATTTGCTGTCCTCCACCCGAGGTTCTCCGGCCGGCAGAAGCGGGATTGAATCTGCTGTCCGAGTCTTCTCAGGGGCGGATTCGGTCGCTGGGGAAATGCTATCGGACTTTTCTTTTGGGGTGCTGGGCGTCTTGACAGCGGAATCTCTCGGCGCTGTCTTGGGCGGCGGCGCTTTCAACGGTTCCCTGGATTCCGTCGGTCTTGGCGCCGCCGCGGGCCGGACCATGGCCGCCGACGGATCAGTCGCCGACGGATCACGAACCGGCGGGGTGTGCTTCAGCGAGGACGGTGCACCCAAGGTGGCCGCGCCGTCCATCCGCGACCAGTAAAAATCAAGCCCCAGTGAAATAATCACGAGCGCGACCAGAGGCACCGCCCAAGGCAGATGCTTTTGCCAACGTCGGGGAGAAAATGGTCCAGGCTGCGACCAGGCCGGCGGAGCCACGGCGGTGTTCGGCCCCCCCCGTCCTTCCTGAAGTGCTTGCAAATCGCTTATTAAGTCAAGGGGACGTTGATACCGGTGCCCTGGCGATTTTGCCAGCAGCCTGCGGACGACCGTTACCACGCCGGCCGGCAAGTCCGAGCGTAACGATCGCGGATTGGGTGGTTCATCCCCCTGGTGCTGAAGCAGTTTCTGCAAGACCGTGCCACGCGGAAACGGCGGCTGACCGACCAGCATGAAGTACAGCGAGCAACCAAGCGAATAAAGATCACTTCGAACGTCCGCGGTGCGCGGGTCGCGGGCCTGTTCCGGCGAAATATAGTCGAACGTTCCCAACGTCACGCCGCTGGCCGTCAGGTCATCGTTGGCATGTTCGACCTGGTGCAGCCGAGCCAGCCCCATATCGACGAGCTTGGCACGGCCTTCGGCCGTTATCAGCACGTTGGAAGGCTTGATGTCCCGGTGGATCACGTCGCGCTGGCTGGCATGGTCCAGAGCTTCGGCAATCTGCAATGTGTAATCGAGCGCTTCGTCAAGCGGCAGTGGGCCGCGGCGATCAACCAGATCGCGAAGATTCGTCCCTTCGATGAACTCGAAGACGATATAGTTCACCCCGGCATCCTCGCCAACATAAAACACCCGTGCGATGTTGGCATGGTCCAGGCGGGCCGCCGATTGGGCTTCATTCCGGAATCGCCGCAGCGCCTCGTCGTCGTCGGATTGATGCCGCGACAAAACCTTGACGGCGACTTCACGGTTGAGGGTGGTGTCCCAAGCGCGAAAAACCGCGCCCATGCCCCCGCCTCCAATGAACTGAAGAAGCTCAAACTTCCCCAGTTGCTCCCCCGCAAGCAGCTTGCCAACTTCCAGGGGTGCTAGCATGGCGGAAGGAGCCGATGATTCGTGTACCGAACGCCGCGCGGATATTACGGTGGCCTGGTCGTCCGGGCCACCCGCACTGGAGGCGTGATCGGCCGGCAGCTCAACTCGGACCTGCGTGACACTGGAGTCGCGCTGCGGACTGGCTTTTCGGGGTTGGCTTGATCGCATTTCGCTCATTGCTAATCCCTGGCTCCTACAAAGCTCAAGGGTGCCGGCAGAGCTTCCAGGGGAAGCGCGGGGTCGCAAATCAGCTATTCCCCCACTTCCCCACTTCGGGAAATAAGTAGTCGGTACGACCGAATGGTCTGGAAGCCCGAAGCCAAGAGGTGAACTAAATCAGAGTTTAACCGGCCCTGGTCCAACAGTCAACCATAAAATGTTACGACAATTGATGTTACGACTTTGGATATCCGTGCCCGTTGAGGCTTTGATGGAACCGTTCACGCGTCGGGGCGCTGGCTCTTGTTCCCACCGAATTCGAGAGCGACGCCTCGTCCTGTTGGTGGTTGCTCAACGTGGTTCCCAAGAGTCAGGTCCCTTTCCCCCTCGCTCGCCCCCTGGACAGATACTTGGCCACTATTTGAACGAAAGTGTCAGCCCGATGTCACTGGACACCTGGGAAATCGAACTTTCCCGCCTGCCTCACTGGATGCCACGATTGTTAGCAGCCACCCATTGGTGGTAATGCCTGGTTTTTGTGCAGCTATCTTAAATCGACGCAAGCACAAGCAGTGCAATAACATCGGTGCTGTGATTGACACGCCAGTATGATTGATCAAATCGAGATCGTCGTGGTCTCGGTACGCATGGAGCTTTTGTAAAGGAGTGCCAGGATGACTGATCAGAGACAAGAAGTCTTTCGCGTCGCAAATGACTTGTACTCCCAAGAACCTGACTGGGTGACTTTCTTCCGCGAGGTATTGGGCCTCGATGGCATCGTCCGCAAGATGTACAAGGACGGCGCCGAGCTTACCCAGTTTGAACAGAGCGACGAGTACAAGAATATTCAGCAGATGCTCGCCAAGCTCCGTGAAAGAAATGGCGAGCCCAACGGCAATTCCAAGGAGCCGACGCGGGTGATCACCGTTCGCATGCCTAAGAGCCTGCACGAAGCTCTCAAGGCCGAAGCGCATGAGATGCACACCAGCATGAACAAGCTTTGCATTTCGAAGTTGTTGCAGTTCGTTGATGGCGAACTGGTGCCGACCGAGCTAGCAGGAGCAACGGCAGGGTAGTGAAGCAGGGAAAAAAGGGTCCCTTGAGCCGCGATGCCGGTGACGCTCGCGGTGCGCAGCGCACCAATCATCACAAAGGGGCAGTTGGCGAGAGCACCGTCGCCAACTGCCTCGTGCGTTATAGAAAAAATTCGCAGCGGGCCTGTAAGCCGGGTTTTGTCCAAGGGCGGCATGGAAGCCGCTCGTGGGGCGATCATTTATCTGGGATGCCGGTTGCCCGGCACCTCGAGCAACCTACCCGGGAGTCGATTCCGGGCCGGACAAGCCCGTGGTCCGCGCGTTGCCGCGTGGCCGTGCTCCCTGTTTGGTCTTGCTCCCCGTGGGGTTTGCCTAGCCAGATTGGTCACCCAACCTGCTGGTGAGCTCTTACCTCACCGTTTCACCCTTACGGACAGCGGACCGAGGGTAAGTGGCTGGTTGGCATCTTCCCGATGCGCCAACCGCCCACTCCCGACTCCCCTCTGTCTCGCGGTTTACTTTCTGTTGCACTTTCCCGGGCCTTGCGGCCGGTGGGGGTTACCCACCACGGTGTCCTACGGAGCCCGGACTTTCCTCCCGCAGTCCCGCAGAGTGCGAGCTGCAAGCGATCACCCGGCCCACTGCGAACCTTGATTCAAGGATAGCTGACGCCGTGGGGTCAGGAAAGGTCCCCTTGGGGAAGCATGCGACGAAAGCCAAATCCTTACTGATTGCCTAGTTGGCCACTTCCTCGCGGACGAATTTCACCTTGGGCTTGCCGCCGCCCCCTTTGCCGGTCAGATACTCACTGAGATAGCGGAGTTTTTCTTTGGGGCGTTCGGGATCGCGGAAGTTGTCCCCCTTTTGCAAGATAGGACGCTCTTCGGGAATTCCTCCGAACGCGCGCGTCCCCGCCGCCTGGCAAGGGAACCAGTAGCCGTTGCCTTCCGCATCCGCCAGAAAGAACTCGGGATAGCAATGGTCTGGCACCCAAACCGTGCGCGCCGGAATCTTGTTGGCGCGGCAGAGAGCGATGAACAGCGAGCTCAACTCTTCGCAATCGCCTGTCTTATCGTTGAGCGCCCTGATCGCCCCCTTAAGCTCGCCGTTCTCGTACTTCACGTTATCGCGCACCCAATCGTAAATCGCTTCGACCTTCGCCCAGGATGCTTCCTTTTCGGCGACAATCTCTTTGGCAAGTGAGGTGATCTTAGGATGGCGACTCTCAATGAACGGGCTGGGACCCGTGTGGATCAGCACTTCCCGAGGCAACTTTTTCGGGATCTGAAACTCGTCGGTCGCGGTGGGCGGCAGCAGCGTGTGCTTGTTGACTTCATACGTCACCAGCACATGCGCTTCCTGTCCGGCGGGCAGCATCGGAATCTCAATCACCATTTGTCGCGCGCCCTCCCCCACCGAACGGTAATTCACGCTCTTGACCATCGGCGATATGTCTTCTTCCAGCACCTGCACTTGTTGCTCGGGCCAATTCATGGGGACCGGCACCGTGGCGACGATGCCTTTGCAGGGACCGCCGCTTGCCGTAACCCTGATCCCGCACTTAATCTTCTTGGTGACGGCTTTGTCGGGCTGAGGACCCTTACCGCCTGGATCGCTCTTGAACTGCGCCAGCGCAGCAAACGAGTTCAGGCAGACAACGGCGGTGACAAGGGGGAGCAGAAATCGCGCCGCCATAAAAGTTCTTCGGAAGGGGAGACGTGGCCGGGCAACTTTATTGTAGTTGAGACTCGACCCCAGGTTGGCTGGGCGCCACGCCGGACGTCGAAGCGGGAGGTCCACGGAAGGCAGGTTTAATCCAATTGCAGCGGTATTTCGCCCGGCGGCCGCCCGTGATACTGCATGCCTGACTCGCGGATCTCGGCTGGCGACGTTGTTATGATGGCGGCATGGCGCACTTTGGATTTCTGAATATCGATAAGCCCCCCGGTGTTACGTCGCGCTGGGTGGTCGACCAGGTGCAGCGACTGGTGCGGCCCGACAAGGCGGGCCATGCCGGCACGCTCGATCCGCTCGCCACCGGTGTGTTGATGGTCGCCGTTGGTCACGCTACGCGGCTCATCGAATTTGTGCAGCGGATGACGAAGCGGTACCGCGGCACATTCTTGCTCGGTCGATCGAGCGACACCGAAGACACGGATGGGATCGTCACAGAGCTGGTGACTCCGCCGATTCCCACCCCAGACGCCATTGCGATCGCAGCGGCAGGAATGATCGGCACGATCGAGCAGCGGCCACCGGCATATTCCGCCGTCAAGATCGGGGGGCGGCGCTCGTACGATTTGGCTCGCGCCGGCAAACAAGTGCACCTCGCGGCGCGACCGGTCGAAATTCACAAAATCGAAGTGGTCGCCTACGAGTATCCGCAACTCATGCTCGACGTCGAGTGTGGTAGTGGCACCTACGTGCGCACATTGGGCCGGGAATTGGCCGAGCGCTGTGGCACATCGGCCGTGATGTCCGGTCTGGTTCGAACCAGCGTGGGAAACTTCTCAGTGGCCGACGCGATCGGTGTCGATACGCTGTCGGCAGACATCATCGCGGCGAGTCTGCTGAAACCGACCGAGGCCATCCGTCATCTTCCGTCGTTCATCGCCAGCGTTCAGGAAATCGCGCAGCTTAGAAACGGTCAACTTCTGCTTCCAGCCTTGGCCCCGACGGAAAACGAAGTCGTTGCCATCGACGCACACGGAAACCTGGTCGCCATTCTCGAACGCCGCCCCAATGGTCTTCATCCCGCGCGCGTTTTCCCTCGTTAAGACCTCTACAAGACCTCAACATGAATGACCCGCATTGCGTGTGTCCGTCTGACGGTGGCACGCATCACAGAAAACCGGTTGGCCGTGCGGTCCGTACGGCTGCCTTGTCAGAACGTGGCAGAGACCGTATAAAAACGGGGTGAGCTCGTGTTTGCGGAAGTGGCGGAATTGGCAGACGCGCTAGCCTCAGGAGCTAGTGGCCGTAAGGTCGTGGAGGTTCAAGTCCTCTCTTCCGCATCTTGTTTTCGTGACGGCAGCCCGGCCGCTTGTGGAGCCGCCGGGCTGCTTTTGCGGGCCCGGTTTCTTGCCGGACTCGACCGCGCATGAGGGATCAGGCGGAAAAGTCCGATTTGCAGGCGCAGCAACCAGGAACCGTAGCTTTCGTTGCATCGCCTTGCCGGCTGTCTGGATCTCGACCCCAAGAGGGGGCGGGTTGCTGTCATGCATAATCGCCGCGAGGTGCTCTTAGGACTGATCGCGCTGGCAACCTGGCGGAGCAATCAACGGGCGCGTGAACTAAAAATAGGAATGAGCCGTAATGAGTTAATCAATTCAGCTTGGCGATGTTACTGTTTTTAGTCGCT
>SXHT01000050.1 GCA_005773095.1 Planctomycetaceae bacterium | reverse complement strand
GCCGCCGACTTCACGCGCGAGTTTCTTAAGGAAGCCGCCAACCGCCGCTACGGCCGCGTGATGGTTGAGTATCTGATCTGGCTTGGCGAATCGAACAAGTTGCCAGTGGAACTCAAGGAAACCTTCGATCTGGAAATGTCGAAGGCTCTGCGTGTGGCGGCCACCACCGATGCCTTCAACAAGGAAGAGCGTGAGAAATGGCAGGCGGAGTCGAGAGAACGGCTGGAAAAGTTTCTCAAAGAACACCAGGACCATCCCGAGGTGGCCAGTGCTCAGAGCACGTTCGGCGAACTGGCGATGGAGCGCGGTCTGGCTCAAATCCGCCAATCGCGTGGCACGCAAGACAAGGCGCTGAAGGCCAGGCACCTGACCGAGGCCCGCAAGGCATTCGAAGATGCGCGCCCGCGGTTTGTCGATGCGGTGGCGCGGTTCGAGAAGCGATTTCAGGAAATGCAGTCCGCGCTGGAAGCCATGCAAGCGGTCAAGGCAACGTCTGTCAACAAGCTGAACAAGGCCCAGTCGATGACCGAAGACGCGCTCTTCGATTGGCTCGACAATCGCTTCAAGGTGGGCCTCACCGAGTTCTACATCGCAGAGACGTTTGAGGACCCGAAGGACCAGGCCCGCGTCGACGCGCTTGCCAAGGCAGCCAAACAGTTCGACGACATCTATCAAGACAATCGTGAATCCCTGGTCGGCCTGACCGCGCACGCCTGGCACGGCAAGGCGGTGGATGAGGCCGGCGATCTGGAACTGGCTGCCGACATCTACGAGGAGGTGCTCGCAAACGTCGACGCCAACCTGAAAATCGAAACCGGACTGGAAGGCATCTTCGCGCAGGTGTTTTACTTTCGGGCCCTGCTCGAAATCAAAAAGGGCAACACGGCGGAGTTCGCAAAGACCGCCCCCGAATGGCTCAAGACGTTCGCGCCTTGGCGCAAGATGGATGGCTACCAGGGCATTAACCTGGAATATGTGAAGGTTCTGATCGCGAACGCGGAAAAGGCGCCTGAGGAAGAACAGGGCAAGCTGCGAGCCGTGGCGCTGAAAATTCTCAAGGACATGAAACTGGTGCCCAGCGAGCATCAGGATGAGGCGATTTTAACGCTGCGACGGCTGGGCAAGGATGTTGGCGAAAATAATCCCACGGAAGCAACGGCGCTGGCCGACGAGGCGGCCAAGGGGGGGAACTGGGACGAGGCCGAGGCGAAATACGAGCAGGCTCTCAAGTTAGCGCAGGATTCAAAGAAGGCAAACGAAAAAAAGCTCGTTGGGGATATCAGGGGGGCCCTGGAGCAAGTTCGTTATCGCCGGGCGCTTGCCAGGTTTGGCGAGGCAAAGTACGACGAGGTGCTGAAGACCTGTGGTGAAATCGCAAAGAACAAGGAAAGCGCCATCGGTCCGCAGGCGGCCGCATTGGCGGTACAAGCCGCGCTGATGCTCTACGCCCAATCAAGAAGCGATCCCGACGCGCAAGCCAAAGCGCTCGATCGGCTCACCAAAATCGCCGCGTACCTCACCGAAACATGGCCCGATCAAGCCGAAGCGGATGATGCGCGGATTGCAATGGGTCAGGCTCAGCTCGTGCAGGGAAAGTTCGAAGCAGCCGTCAAAGTCTTCGAGGAGGTTAATCCTCGCAGCCAACGGTACGGCAACGGGCTGTTCTTGGCGGGACAAACGCACTGGCGGCTGTACACGCAGGGGGGGGAAAAAGCCGACCCCGCCAAAGGTCCCCAGCGCGCCGCCAAAGCCGAGTCCAACTTGCAGCAGGCGGTGGAATTCTTCCGTAAGAAACACGCCGAACGGCCCAGCGACCCCCCCCCACACAGTTGGCGGAAGGCGAGTTACTGCTCGGGGAGGTGTATGTCGAGATGGGGAATGGCGCAAAGGCCGTGGAGCTTCTGGAACCGCACCTGACCCCGCTGATCGCCAAAAAGCCCGCGGAGGTGGACAATCTGGTGCTGCGGACGTTTCTGGCCTCGGTGCGCGCCTACATGGCTGCCGGCGACCCGAAGAAAGCCGCCGACACGGCGCTTGCGCTGATGGAATTCGCCCCCGACCAGCCGCAGTTCAACAGGATTCTGGTGAACTTCATGATGCTCATGCAGTTGGAGTGGCAGAAGGCTAGCGCCGCTGAGATCGAAGCCCGAGGAGGCAACGATCTCTCGGCCAAGGATGCGGTCGACGCACGACTGAAAACCACCGGCGAGCTGCTTTCCCAACTGATCGAAAAGCTGCTCGCGCGCCAGCAGATCGATGTCAAGGTGCAGCTCAGTATGGCTCGAACGGCGCGGGACCTTGGTCGTCGCGATCTGGCGGAGCCGCTCTATAAGATGTTGCTTGATAAGGCCGACCAAGGCGATCCTGCGGTGCCCGCGAAGGCCATTCCGGCGATTCGCTCCGATTTGATCGGCATTGTTCGCGCGAAGGGAGATTACCAGGCGGCGCTAGAACAAGTGGACAAACTGTTGGAAGCGAATCCGAATGTGCTGGAATTCATGATGGAGCGCGGCCGCATCTTGCAGGCCTGGGCCGAAAAGGACGAATCCAAGTTCCAGAGGGCCGTGCAGCAATGGGTGGATATACGCTCGAAGCTGCAAAGCCAGCGCGTCAAACCGCCGGAGTATTTTGAGGTCAACTACAACGCGGCGCTGTGCCTGTACATCGATTCGCAAAAATCGAAAGATCCGAAGAAGGCCCAGGACGCGGCCAAGGTGTTAAACGCGCTGATTTTCATGAGCCCCCAGTTGAACGGTCCCAAGATGGTGGCACAGTACAATGAGCTGCTGAAGAAGATCGATCCCGAGGGCTACAAGATGCGCGTCGAAGCGGAGAAGAAGAAAGCCAGGGAACAGAAAGAAAAGGCCAACACCGCCGCAAAGGCTACGGCGCAGAACTAGCCCGTGTCAATTCGAAACTCGAATCGCGAAATCCGAAACGAATTCAAAGCACGAGTATTACATCCTCTGCCTTGGTATCTAGTCGGCGAGCAAGGGGGAGAGTCCCCAGCGACAGATAAAATGGGATGTGCAAGAATGCACCTTTAAACACTGATGAACTGGAACCTTCAGAGAGGTCCTGTGAGGCAGTTCTTGCACATCCCTCCGTCGATAATTGTAACACGGGTAAATGCCATTGCAATCTTTTCTTGCAACCCTCGACCAAGGAGCTGATGTGCAATTGCGGTGCCAGTTGACCGCAAAGTGCGGATGCTAGCGCACCCTACCAACCCGAAGCGCAAGCGAAGAAAGTCTTCCGCGTGACCAGAATCTCAGGCAAACGCTGCGAGTTGCGGATTTATGCCGATGCCTTCCATCGGCCACTCGTCGCTTCTTCGATTTTGCCGGCGACCATCTGAAGCGTGCGATCGGCTCGATGGGCGACCTGATGATCGTGCGTCACCAGCACGATGGTTTTGCCTTCGCCATGCAGTTTATCGAGAAATTCGAGCACGTTATTGCGAGTTTGTGGGTCGAGGTTGCCGGTTGGCTCGTCGGCGAAAACGATTGCAGGGTCGTTCGCAAGCGTGCGGGCCAATGCCACCCGTTGTTGCTGGCCGGTGCTCAGTTCGCTGGGTTTATGATGGGCACGGTCGGCGAGCCCCACCTGGTCCAAGAGTTGCATCGCTCGCAGTAGTTGCGTCTGCCGCGGTTGTCGACACAAAAGCAGCGGCACTTGCACGTTCTCGAGTGCCGACAGATACGGCACCAGATTGAACGTCTGGAACACAAAGCCCATTTTGAGCCGCCGCGATTCAGCCCGTTCGGCCGAGCTCAAGTCGTACAGCGAGCGCCCTTCCAGCCATACTTTGCCGGTTGTCGGCGTCAGCATGCCCCCCAAGATCGTGAGCAGCGTTGACTTGCCGCTGCCGCTTGGACCCA
This sequence comes from Planctomycetaceae bacterium, assembly GCA_005773095.1. Taxonomy (GTDB): domain Bacteria; phylum Planctomycetota; class Planctomycetia; order Pirellulales; family PALSA-1355; genus SXHT01. The sequence continues at coordinate 16,168 of SXHT01000050.1, read as the reverse complement.
GAATGGCGATAAACTCGCCTGTGCGGATTTCAAAAGTGGCAAAGCGCAGTGCTTCGACCGGCCCTTCCAGTCGGAAGTAGGTTTGGCTGACTTCTTCCAGGCGGAACATCGGGTTAGATCTCCTTGAAGCAGTAACTAGGGTCGAGCCCCGCCGCCGAGGCGGCCGGCCACCATGCCGCCGCCATGCCCACGAGTGTTGAGCCGGTCACCGCGATCAGACCCAGCATCGGCAAGGGCTCGACTGCAACTCCTGCCCATTGTGGCCCTAACGACACGGCCAGTGCGGTGCCGGTGATGTAGCCCACCACGCCACCGACGAATCCGAACAAACACGACCTGGCGAGAAACATTCGGCTGATGAATCCCGGCGTAGCGCCGATCGCCACCAGCGTGCCGATCTCGCGTCGCCGCTCACGGATATTCGAGACGGTGGCATTGGCGATGCTCGCGCCGGCCATGCCAACCAGAATCACCAAAAACAAACAGGAGAGATTCTGCATCATCCGATTAATTGAGACTTGCGTTTGCACGACTTGTGCAATCGTCACTACCTTGGTGCCGGGCAGCAGTTCGCCCAGTTGCTTGACGAGCCCCGAGGCCACGTCTTCGCAGCAGCCCATGATCTCGATCACGTTGACCACTTCGCCGAGCCTGGCCATCTGCTGCACGGTGTGCAGATGCGCGAAGACACGGCCGTCGTCCACCGTGCCGGTCGTCGGCAGCAGGGCGGACACCGTAAGTTTCTCGCCGAAAAGTTCCACGGTGCTACCTGCCTTCAAACCCGTGGCTGCCGCAATGTCGGCGCCCAACAAGGTTTCATTCTCGCGCAGCTCCTCAACGGTGCGGTGCCTCGCCAAACTGTCGGGACCGGCATCACCTGTCGAACACGCTCGTTTGCAGCCTTTGTGTTTCGTGAACAAACGCGTGGCCTGCCAGGCGGACTTCGTCTGAAATTCCGACTGCGGCAGAATTCCCGTGAGGATCACGCTGCGATCGTTTATTCGCGCGGGCACGCACAATTTGGGCGAGAGGTTTTGCACGCCCTCCAAATTGGAGAATGCCAACTGCTGCACGAATTCTTCAGGCATCGTTTGTCCGTGCAGATCGGCGGAATAGTAGTCTTGTAGCGTAACGCCCTGCGGCAACACGAGGACATTCGCGCCCAGCGCTTCCAATTCGCGTGCCACCGCTTGTTCTGAAAAGAACGAGATGTTGCGCACCGCCACGAGTGCAGCCACGCCCAAAGTGATCGTGATCAACCCCGTCAGCATCGCGGTGGGTCGCTGGCGGATTTCTTTCCACACCAAACTTGCGAATGACATGAGGTCTCCTGTAAGTCAATCGGCCCGAACGAGGGTGCTCCAAATCCGAAATCGGAATCGCGAAAGTCGAACCAGATTTAAGGCACGAAATACCAAACAGTCCCGATATTCGAATTTCGTGCTGATTCCCAATTTCGATATTCGGATTTCCGAAGCTACTTTGACTTTTTGTTGTGCTTGCAATTTTTGTCGTCGCAGCACTTACCGGCCGCGGCCAGTCCTTCGGCCAGTTGTTCCTTCGTCGCCGCTGGGTCGAACGTGCCCACGTGAGCGCCCGGCGGCGCCAAAAACACGGTAACGGGCTTGTCGATGGTCGCCGGATCGAGGTCCATTCCAGCGAGAAACCTGGCTTCCTTTGGATCATCGACGGCGACGGTGATGACGCTTGTCCGCCTGGCAAAGTGCGGGTCGGCCTGGAAATCCTCCACACCGGGCGGCAGAGATTGCTCGGGCGCGGTCTGGACGCAAATGAAAACCATCCGGTTACCTTGCAGCGACTTCAGGCACTCGGCCGTCTTGGGCGAGACGATGCACGTGCTTAAGTCGGATTGTGTCACCTGCTTGGGAAACACGCCCGTGACGGCCCCATTAGGATGGATTGCGACAAGCGACGGCATCGGCGCGCGGGTGACTTTGAACTTCTCGGCGACGCGCCGCTGGGCCGGATCGGTGATGCGCACGGCGGTCCAGGCGGCTTGCTGTTTCTTGACGGCCCAGTGGGCCTTTAACGTTGCGACCATAGCCTCTTTGTCCCGGTTCTGTTCCTTGTAGAACATGACAAAGATGGGCTTGTTTTCGTCCGCAGCGGCGCTGATGGCTCGCTCTGGAGCACTGGCGGTCACCGATTCCGCCTGCGCAGGTGACTGCAGCGACAGCAAGCTAGCGGTGGCAATGACCACGCTCTGAATTCGAACAAGAATCTGCATAACGGCCTCCATTGCTGATAATGCTTCTCGTTGTTATCGGTGCCTGCTCGTTTGCCACTTGTGGAAAACGAACGCCCGCGATTCGTGGAAGCTGGCAGCCGTTCTTGTCGATCGACGTTACTTCCGGGGTAACCGTTCACGGGCAAAGAGAGGGAGACAGGCACATTTTCCCGGGAACCACGTTGGACAACCTCCTGACAGAACGATGCACCTCTCGTGAATTCGCCGGGAAAATGAGCCAGTCCCCGGACCGTGAACGGTTACCTTCCGGGTATCGCCACGCCACGCCGCATCCGGCCGATCCCTCCCGAATTCCGTCATGCCATGAACAGGGAGCAAGCCTGCGACGGCATGACCCAGAGGGTACCCAGCCTGCCTGCTGCTTTGGCGCGATTGCTACGACTTTTCATCGTGCTTGTGGTCATCATCATGTTCGTGGCTATGCTCATGCTCGTGGCCGTGCTCGCCTTCGTCGCTGGGCTTCGGCGGCTGCTTGCCATACTTGGCTTTGTACTGGGCTGCGAACCTGGCTTCCAGCTCCGGATGGCAGACAAAGCACTGCGAATCGGGCCGTTCGTGTTCGTTGCACCAGTCGTTCTTCGCCTTGAAATCGTCCACCAGCGAGGTATCGCATCGCGCGCAAACCTCCTCCGGCACGCCGTGCTCGCCGCACCACCAGCCACCGTGGGAATGACCACTCGCCTGCGTGTTTTCTACCGGGGCCGGTGGCACCTGCTTGCTACAACCTGTTAGTAACACGGCCCAAACTCCAATCAATGCGTAAGCGGTGAACGTATTCGTGATTCGACTTAACATGGCAGGCTCCTTTTTCAAATGGGCTAATTGGCAAAGGTTCAAGTGGAAGCGACTTCCAACGTTTGATTACGAGACATTCTCACAGTTGGTTCGTTGCGGTGGATGGTCTCGACACCGCTGAACACCAGGTATAGCACGCGCAGCACTAAGAGTGACATGATCATTGCACCGATCACGCCGCCGATCACCACGGTGGCCAGCGGCCGCTGCACTTCGGCACCCGTGCCCGTGCTCAATGCCATCGGTAGAAAGCCAAGAGCGGCCACCAACGTAGTCATCAGCACGGGACGCAATCGCGTTACTGCGGCCTGCATCACGGCCTGGTCGAGCGGCAAGCCCCGCTGCCGAAGCTGCCGCACGTACGAGACCAGAATCATATCGTCGAGCACGGCCACGCCCGAAAGCGCGATAAAACCGATCGCCGCGGAGATTGAAAATGGCATATCGCGCAACCAGAGTGCGAAGATGCCTCCGACCCAGCCGAATGGCACGCCCGTGAAGACGCGTAGCGCATCGACGATGTTGTTGTAGGTGAGGTAAAGCAAGCCGAAGATGAGTGCTGCGGCGAGCGGCACGACAATCATCAGCCGCGCGCGTGCCCGTTCGAGGTTCTCAAACTGGCCGCCGAACTCGATGAAATAGCGGCCCGGGGGCAATTGCAGCTCCTTGTCCAACATGCGGCGTGCCTCAGCCACGAAGCTGCCCACGTCGCGGCCCCGCACATTGGCGGAAACGGTGGTCCGCCGCTGTCCTGCTTCGCGTGTGATCGTGGCAGGGCCTTCCACCAGGCGAATCTCGGCCAGGCGTGCCATCGGCAAGCGTTCCCCCGAAGCCGTTGGAATCAGGATCGAGCCAATCGCCGCCGCCCCGCCGCGAAACTCCTCGGGCAAACGCACCACCAGCGGAAACCGCAGTTGTCCCTCGATCACCTCGCCCACCGGTTTGGTACCGATGGTCTCGATGATGTCGGTCACGACCCTGGCCGGCACGCCGTATCGGGCGAGTTGATCCTGATCGAGCTTGATTTGCAGCACTGGCTGGCCGGTGATTTGCTCGGCCGCCACGTCGGCCGCGCCCTGCAGGCGTCGCAGCAGGCCCTCGATCTCGGCGCCCTTGGCGGCAAGAATGTCCAGATCGTCGCCGTACAGCATCACCGCCACATCCGAACGAATGCCGGAGGTCATTTCGTTCATCCGCATTTCAATGGGCTGCAAGAAAGCCAACCGCTGGCCAGGCAAGTCGCGCAAGTGCTCTTCGATGAGCGCGGTCAACTGCGTCTGCGTGCGGGCTTGTTTCCATTCGCGGCGTGGCTTGAGCGTGATGAACATGTCGGTCAACTCGACACCCATCGGATCGGTGGCAATTTCGGCTGTGCCGATTCGGCTCCACACGTGCTCCACCTCGTTGGGGAATTTGGCCAGCACCGCCTGCTCCATCCGTGTGTTGTATTGGATCGAGTCACTGAGATCGGTGCCGGTCAGCCGCACGACACTGATGGCGATCGCGCCTTCGGAAAGGCGCGGCACGAACTCGGAACCAAGGTTCGGCGCAATCATGCCGAACGCCACAAACAACACACACGCCGCAATGCCCATGACCAGCGCCTTGTGATGCATTGAAAACCGCAGAATCGGCGCGTGAATGCGATGCGCGATCCGCATCACGATCGGCTCGCGCTCCTCGATCCGTCGCGGCAGCAGGATGCTGGCCAGGACAGGCATCAGCGTGAGCGAAAGGATCATCGATCCGATCAGGGCGAAGATCACCGTCAGCGCCATCGGCCTAAAGAGTTTGCCTTCGATGCCTTCGAGCGTCAGGATCGGCAGGTACACGATCATGATGATCAGCTCGCCGAACAGGGTGGGCTTGCGGACTTCCACGGCGGCGTCGCGAATCACGTCAAGCATCGGCCGTCGGCGGTTATCGCCGTGGGCGATATGCCGCACACAGTTTTCCACCATCACCACCGAGCTATCGACAATCATGCCGAAGTCGATCGCTCCCAGGCTCAAGAGGCTTGCCGAAATGCCGAATCGCAACATGCCCGAGAAGGCAAAGAGCATCGACAGCGGAATCGCCAGGGCCACGATCAGGGCCGCGCGCAGATTGCCCAGGAAGGCGAACAGCACCGCGATCACCAGCAGGCCCCCTTCGAACAAGTTGTTCTTCACGGTCTCGATCACATGATCGACGAGTTCCGTGCGATCGTAGACGGTGACGACTTTTACATTGGCCGGCAGGGTGGCCTTGATTTCATCGAGCCGGCGCTTCATGGCCCAGGTGACGTTGTGCGTGTTTTCGCCCATCAACATGAAGCCCAGGCCCATCACCACTTCACCCCGGCCGTCGGCCGTGACTGCGCCGCGGCGAATCTCGGAACCAATCTCCACCGCAGCCACATCGCCGACGCGCACGGGCACACCGTCGATGGCCTTGATGACAATGCCTTTGATCTCGTCGAGATTGGTGGTGCGGCCCAGGCCGTGCACGAGCACCGATTGCGTCCCCTCGCGGACGTTGCCGCCCCCCACGTTGCGGTTGTTCTCTTCAAGTGCCCGCACGACCTCGTCGAACGTGAGTCCATATTTGATGAGCAGGTTGGGATCGATCCGCACCTGGTACTGCTTCTGGTAGCCTCCCCAACTGTTGATTTCGGCCACGCCGGGCACGGTCCGCAGCTTGGGCCGGATGACCCAGTCGTGGATCGTGCGCAGCTCGGTCGGATCGGTGCCGCCGCCGGTGACGACGTAATGGAAGACTTCGCCAAGTCCCGTGGCCACCGGCCCCATCTTTGGCCGCTCGATGCCCTCGGCCAGTTCGACCGTGGCCAGCCTTTCGTTAATCAGTTGCCGGGCGAAATAGATCGGCGTGCCATCATCAAATGTGACCACGACTTGCGAGAAGCCAAACTTCGACACCGAGCGCATGTTCGCCAAATCGGGCAAGCCCCCCATCGCCTGTTCGATGGGAAATGTGATCCGCTGCTCGACTTCTTCCGGGCCGAGCGCAGGCGCGACCGTGTTGATCTGCACCTGCACGGGCGTGGTGTCGGGAAAGGCGTCGATATCGAGATACCGCAGCGAAACCGCCCCCACGATCGCCAGCACCAGCGTGCCCAGGACAACCAGGGTCCGATGATGGAGCGAGAAGTCGATGATCCGGTTGAGCATGTCAGACAGGAGTTGAGATCAACCAACAGGAAGTCAGTTTTTCGGTTTCGCCACGGTGCAGCAGCCACACCCGGCTCCCAGGTTGCTACGAAGCAACTGCGCTTCGAGAACGACGCTGTTCTTGCTGGCGACGACTTCGCCGGGAAGCGCCCCGACGATAATCTCCGTCTGATCGCCGCTCTTGGCTCCCACGCGCACCGTGCGGACATGAAAGAATTTTGGCGCCTTAGGTTCAAAAAACCGCTTGTCACGTACAAATACCACGTGGCAGGAACCGTCCCAATGAACGGCTGCGTTGGGCACCACGACGGCCCGCGGTTCTTCACGCAGCACGATCCGCGCCGTGCCGAACGTGTTGGCGCGCAGTTGGCCGTCATCGTTGGGCAGTTCCACGCGCACCTTGACGGTGCGGGTCCGCTCATCCGCGGCGGTGCTGATCCAGGTTACCGTGCCCAGAAGTTCCGCTTCGCGACTGCTCTCGCTGGGCTTGAACAGCACCGTGCGGCCGGGCATGGCATAACGGGCGTCGTCTTGCCGCACGTTGATCGTCAGCCACATGCGGCTCGTGTCGGCGATCGCAAAAAGCATCGTCCTCGTCTCGACCACTTCGCCCGCCACCACGTGGCAATCCACCACGACGCCGTCGAGCGACGCGAAGACCGGGAAAAGGTTGGTCGTGGAAACGCTTGGGTCGAGCGTCGCCGTGATCTCCTCAGGCAGCCCAAGAAACTGAATCCGCTCGGCGATCTCGTCCGTCGTGTCGTCGATGAAGTCGGACGCCTGCACGGGCAGACCGAGATTCGCCAGCGCCTGCTGCGCGGCAAGCAAGCGGATTTGAGCGTCCTGCAGGCCGGCCTCGGCTTCGCGGTATTGGCGCGCGGGGACCACGCCGTCGGTGGCAAGTGGCTTGAGACGGGTGATGTTGCTTTCGCTGAGCCGCAAACGGCTGACGGCTTGCATGAATTCCGACTTGGATTTGCCAATCTCGGCGCCGTCGATGAGGGCCAGTACATCGCCCGATCGCACGCGATCGCCAACCTTCTTGTAAACGCGCCACACGGCACCGGGCACGCGGCTGGCAAGGTGCGCCTCGCGCGTGCGGTCGTACACGACTTCGCCATTGGCGGTGATCGCCTCAACGAGCGGTTGCTCCTCCACGACGGCAACATCCACGCCGGCCTTATCGATCGCCTCGGGTGATGCGAACTGTATTCGTCGAAGATGAAGTTTGCAAAGGCTGTTGTTCTCAGCGCGCGGCATGACTTCCAGCGCGCGGGTGGCCCGCGCCAAGTCAGCCTCGGTAACGTGGGGAATTTGCTTCAGTTGTGCGATCTCAGGATGATGGAGTGAGCATTGATACACTCCGTGTTCTTTGCACCAACCATAGTCTTTGCCGTAGGGAGCCAGATTCACGTTGCATTCGATGCACTCCGCCTCGGGAACACTATGTTCCTCGCACCATGATTCCTTGCTCGGTTCGCCGTTGCCCACGAGCGCGGAGAATTTTGGCAGCCTCCAGCCCGAACGCACACCCCACAAGGCGAGCAGGCCGAGGACCACGACGATCACCGACGGCAAGGCGTTGCGAATGGCGCCGCGGTTGGATGGTGGGGCCGTGGTTTGGGCCTGATCTGCGGCCACTGGAGCGGCCGGCGTAGATGTCGCAGCCTGAGACATGGAGTTGTCTCCGAGCAAGATAGTGGAACGAGTAGCACAACCGTACGAAACCAGGCGTGCCGCGAGCACGACGATGCCGCAGAGGGCCGCCTCAGATCAAGAGCCGTTGGTGCAGCAGATGCAGTGGCAGCGGCGGGCCGTAGCGCGATTGGCCGAAGGGGGCAAAGGTGGTTGCCGCGGTGATGAAATTAACCGATGCCGCTTCAACCTGCCTGGCCAGCGAAACATCAAGCGCGAAAGCGTCGAAGAGCGTTCGCTGCGGCGGCAAGTAGCTGCAAATACCGCCACACTCGCCACGGCACTTCAGCGGTTGCTGAGGCGAACCCTGGTGCTCGTCGCAATCTCGGTCCCGGCAACACGAGCCAGCCGCAGCCAGCCGTGACGGCGCACGCTCCCACGAGCATCCCAGCACAGCATGGATGCCGAGCAAAACCGCCAGGATCGACGAGGTAACGGACTGCATAGAGACCTTCCATCCATCACTATCGGGCGGTTTTGATAATGAGTCAAGCGAAGTTTATTGGAGCCCCGGTTTTAGCCGGCGATACGACTGACGGCCGAATCCGATACCAACCCCAAGCGTCCGGCAGGACTGCCATGCCCTTCCTGGCTGGCGCTTGGGGTTGGTATTGATTGTCTCATGCATGGCCGCAGGTGGCAGCAAGCTGGAACGCCAACTACATGCATTCCAGTTGCACCTGGATGCTCACGCCGTGTCCAGCATTTTCAGGTTTGGCGCGATTTCGGCGATTTGCTTGGCCATGAAATCCTGAATTTGCGCCGTCGTTTTCAGCGAGAGCGCTTTTCGCAACACGCGTTCGGCGCGGCGCACCGTCAGATGGCTGGTCAAATCTTTGATGATGGGAATGAAGGCCGGGCTCATGCTGAAGCTGCGCAGTCCCATGCCGAACAGCAGCACGATTGCCCGCGGCGCTCCGGCCATTTCGCCGCAGAGCGTCACTGGTTTGCGCGCGAAATTACAGGCTTCGATCACGCTCAGGAGCACTCTTAGTACGGGCGGACTGAGTGGCTGACATAGATGGCTGACCTTGGGATTGTCACGGTCCGCCGCCATCAGGTATTGGACCAGATCGTTCGAGCCGATTGAAACGAAGTGCACCAGGTTGAGCATCTGATCGATCGACACCGCTGCCGCCGGCACCTCCAGCATCAGGCCGATCTGCACGTTGCCGTATGGTTTGCCCTCAGCGGTGAGCTGCTCTTTGGCGCGCTTGACCATCGTGTGCACTTTGCGAAGCTCCTCGAGTGTGGTGATCATCGGAAACATCATCCGCACGCGACTTTTTTCACTGTTCGTTTTTGCGGCGGCGCGCAGGATGGCGCGAATCTGCTTCATGAAGAATTCAGGGTGCTCGAATGACAATCGGATCGAGCGCCAGCCCAAAAACGGATTGGCCTCGCGCGCGTGGCCCAGGTAGGGAATCGTTTTGTCGCCCCCCAAGTCCAGCGTGCGAATCGTAACTTGCCGATTGGGGCTTTCGGCGATGATCTCGCGATAGGCGGCAAGTTGTTCTTCTTCGTCCGGCACATCGGGGTGCGTGAGGAACAGGTACTCGGTGCGAAACAGTCCCACTCCCACAGCGCCCATCGCTGTTGCCGCTCGCGCGTCGGCCACACTATTGATATTCGCCAAGAGCTGCACTTCCTGCCCATCGGCGCTGACGGCCGGTTGATCGCGATTTTCGGCCAGGGCGTCCTTGAGATCGAAAAACTCGCGCTGCAGTTTGAGATAAGCGCTGAGCTGCTCGGGGTCCGGGTTGACGACAACCAAACCTTCTCGACCGTCGACCACGACCGTGTCGCCGTTCTTCACGTGCCGGAGCACCCCGCGCAAACCAGACACCGCCGGAATGCCGCGGCTGCGCGCCAGGATCGCCGCATGGCTGGTGCCACTGCCCGCTTGCGTGACAATGCCAGACACCGTGCGATCGCCCAGCGTCACCACCTGCGAAGGCAACAGCTCGTCGGCGATCAAAATCAGGTCACCGCGGGGCATGCCCCCTTCCGGTTCGAGCATCTCGCTCAAGTGCCCGCTCAGGCGGATCACAACGTCGCGAACATCGGCCAGGCGTTCGCGCAGATACTCATCTTCGGTGTGCGAAAAAAATTCGGTGTATTCCCTGAGCAAGCGGTCAAGCGCCATGGCGGCCGACATATGCTCGTCGACGATCCAATTGCGAATCTTGGCCGTAAAGGCCGGGTCGCGAAGGATCTGCTCGTGCGTCTGAAAGATGGCGGCGTCCTGCTCACCCACCTGCTTGCGCACCTTCTGATAAAGCGCGTGCAGATCGGCCGCCGTCTGCTCGCGAGCCTGGTCGTAGCGCGAAAGCTCGCCAAGCACTTCACCCAGCTCGAGCGTACGAGTCTCCGGGTTCACGAAAATCTGCTGGATGCAATAGGCCTTGCCCACCGCGACTCCCGGACTGACGCCGATCCCTTTACGCATGCTCCAGATCGTACCACACCGGCGCCAGCTTAGGGACTGCTCCCCAGGCGCAATCAGGACGATTGCCTGCTCGGCACAGGACTTTGCCATCAATCGTTCTGTAGGCGCAATGAACCAAGAGCGGGAAGCGCTATTTTTCCCCCTTCTTCCCGGCCGCAATTGCCGCGGCGTCCTTCGGTTCTTCGTCCGCGACGGCCGGCGCAGCAGGCGCGCCGCCGGGTTCGGGCTTCTCGCCGGGCGGGCCCATGTCGGCCAGCACGTAGCCGGACCAGAAGAACGGATGCACGGCCTTGGGCGTTTCGCCGCCGGTGAATCGTTTGAGTCGCGGCTCGACTTCCGGATCGAGATCGCTCTCTTGCACCAGCAAGGTCGCGCGCTGCCAGGCGTCGGCGGGAGTCGTGTGCGGTAATTCCTGCACAAACTCGCGCACCAGGTCGTAGCTGGTTTGGCCACCCGGCCGCCAGCGGCTGACCAGCGCCATCCGAACGCCGCTCGACATCAGGCCCATGATCGGCAGGAAAAGGTCGCTGCCATCGGCGACTCCCTTCCTGGGCTTAAGACCGCTCTCGGCAAATGAGTGAAAGCCGGGCAGCAGGACCGTGTCTGGACCCCCCCATGGCAATGCGTTCCAAGCGGCGAGCATTCCTCCCGGCTTGCCTCGGTCGAGCTGTGCGGGAGACCAGTCATAAGCGCCGGCCGTGGGTTCGATGTCGTCGAGCACCACCAACTCGTCGAAGAGTCGCCGATAGAGAGCGGTTGCGGCAGGCGGATGCTCAGCCAGTGCAATCGCACCCGGCACGGCCTTGGCAAACTTTTCGAAGGCGGCTTGCCCAACCTCTGGCTGGTCCTGCGGTAACAGCTTGCCCACCACCACGCCGACGTTGCGCGTCGCCAGCGGCTTCGACGAATAGGGCACCGACAGCCCGACGGTCGGAGCATAACGGATTTTGGTGCGCGAAAGCAGCGGCGCGCCATCCTGGCCCACCGGCAGTGATTCCCAGGGCACATACCACAGCAGGCCGTCGGGTACGATCACCAGCTCGTCAAATTTCGCCCCCAAATCCACGGTTGATTTGTCGAAGATCAGGTCGCGCAGCCGGGCAGCGTTCTTCTTCCAATCGTCGCCGGAAATCTCCGCTTGCCCAAGTTGATAGTTCTGCTCGAAGTTGCCCATGTCGCGCAGCACCAGGGGCAGCTGCTTGCGGATTAGTTGCATGCCATGAATGGGCCAGGATGCGTATTTCTCCTTGCTGAACAGAAAACCATACGTGCCACGAGTCGTGCTGTAGAACACCAGCAACAACCGGCCGGGAGGCAGCCCGCGTTGGATGTCCTTGGTGCGGCGCAGCGGCGGAAAGACCATGTCGGCCGGTTCGCGGCGAACGGCGATCTCGCGTAGCATCAGCTCTTGCGCGGCGCCGCTGACGCCAAGCTGCTCGAGCAATGCGGATTGTTTCTTCTGGTCGGCGTCCGCCTCGGCCGCCGCTGGCAACTGCGACAGTTCGGCGTGCAACTTTTTGACTCTCTGCGACAGCGCGTCGTATTGGGGGAACCGGGCCAGCAGATCTTGTCGCTGGAGCGTCTGCTGATTGTCGAGCAGCTCTTCCGGCCCTTCCAGAATCCAGCGCAGCGCAAGCATTCGCCCCCCCATGGGTAACGTGCTGAAGAAGCGGTGCCGCCGCGAGCGATCGGCAATCTCAAGCGCCAATTCGCGGTCCTGCTCACGTTTAGTCGCGGTTTCAAACCAATGCTCGTAGGGCAGGGGATGGGGCGTGGTGAGCACCGTGAGCGATTCCATCGGGCTCGACGCCCAATCGGCGGGTGTTGGATCGCGGAGCACCGCGTCGTAAAGTTGTAGCGAAATACGATCGCTATCCAGCGAGCGGCCAATCACCGCCTGATCGACCAGGCCGATGTGAAACAGCCAGAATGAGCCCGACAGCTGATACTTCCCAACCGACGCCAGGAATTGCTCGCCCGCCGTGCGATTGCCCTGCTGGAACGCGATCAGCGCACCGATGAAGTTGGCCCGCGCGCCGATGGCTCCCCGGCCCATGTCGCGGCGGCCGATGGCATTACTGGCCTCGCTTAGCAAAGCGCTGGCGGATTTTGTGTTGCCAAGCACGGCTGCGTTCTCGGCAGCCAAGGTGGCCAGCGAGGCTTGAAGCTGCCGGTAACCTTTCTGCCTGGCCCATTGCAAAGCCCCGGCCAGCAATGGATAAGGGCCCTTGGCGCCCGACACAAGATGGTTCATCTGTCCCAGCCGAAAGGCTTCTTCCAGAATGCCGAGATCGGAAAAGCTGGCGGCTGAGTAGGTGGTTTCCTCGAACAATCGGCCGGCCGATGGAAAGTCGCCCGCTTCGAGCGCCAGCCGACCCAGCTCCAGTAGCGCGGTGCTGGTCAGCGGATGATCGAACTCACCTGCGGCGAGGATCGAGTGCTCGAACATGCTGGCTGCCTGCGGCACGTTGCCCATCGAAGCCTGCGCCGCGCCCAACTGCACTTCGATCCACGCCTGCGACCAATGGTTGGTTGGCCCGGGCTTTTTCGAGAGTGCGGAGAGCACTTGCACCGTGAGCGGATCGTGCTTGCACGTCGGGCCGAGCAACTCGCGACGGCGGCGCATCGCCAGGCACGTCGCCCGAACAATCTCATGAACGTTGACGGGAAACAACGTGGCGGGTTGCACCACGCCCCCTTTCTGCACGACCTCGTTGTTGTTGATCCGTCCCTGGCCCATCAGGTAAGAGTCGCGGAACTGGCCGATGCGACTTGCGCGCTGGGTGGCGCCCCAAGGCACGGGGAGCTGCGCGCCCAGAGCCGCTGGCTGGATACCCGGCGGGAACAGCACGCGCATCATCCATTCGCTATACGTCACTGGCAGCTGCAGCGCCTGATTGAAGTGCTTGAGCGCCTGGGCCAGATTGCCCATCTGGTAATAACACTCGCCGGTCATCGTGTGGTAGCAGATCGAGTCGATCCAGCGGTTTTGGCCGGACTTAATCCCGCTCTTGCCCTCGTCGATGTACATATCGAGGGCGTTGCGATAATCCCCTTGATAAACCTGCGTGAATGCGTTGAAGTAACGCTGCGAGGGAATGCTTTCGCGGGACTGGCCACGAGCGGTGCCCGGCAAGACCGCGACCGCTAGCACCAACAGAACGAGGGACCGTGGTTGCCGGGATCGAAGCATTCGAGAGTCTTTAACAGGGCTGGCCAACGCATGTTTCCGCCGGCTGGACACTCCTTCATCATATCCACGGGAAGTGCATGTGGCGAAGTTTTCCTCGGGCTGCTATCAGCGATCGGCTCGCCTCGGCCTTGAGCAGCCGCCCCGCCCATTCGGGCAGCCCCGAGGAAATTGGCAAAGTTTGCCAGCTCAGCGGACGATAACGGATGTGCTCATTATAGGGGAATCACCTCAGCGGTGTCGCTCTCGAGATTGGGTTGAATGCCGTTGTTTTGTTGAGCGGCTGGGTGCCTTTGGGGTGGCGCCCGCCGTTTTTTGTCTGGATCACGGAGGATCCCATGGAATCAAACGTGCGCAAGACGCCTTGGCGCAGCCTGCTGCTGTTGGCGGCTGCCGCCGTAGGGCCCGCCACCGGTTGCCAGGTGGATATCGGCGGTCAGACGCTGCCCAGCGGGTTCTACTTGCAGGACGACGTCCAATACTTCCCGCCTGGCCCTGAATTCAAGCTTTCGCGCGAAGCGGCGGCAATGAAGACCTATGCCGAAGAACAAGCTGCCCAGCAACGGGCGGTCTCGGCGGGGTTGTCCCCCGTGCGACGATAGAAAGATCAAAGATGAGAAATGACGGATGTCATGATAAGGATCAAGCACGTTCCTTCATCATGCATTCCGCATGCACTCCACGCGCCGGTAACCATTGCTATCAAAGACAGCATTGCTACTGAGCGCGGCCAAGTTACGCTGACCGCTCGTGTTCCGCCCGACAGCAGGCGGCGGTCTTCCTTGATGGGGCAAGTCAGGGAAACTGGACACGAGGGGTGGGGGGACGGCGCCTGGAAGCCGTGGACGTTCAAGGAGCAGCCGATTGGGGCAAACGCACCTTGGACGTCCGCGGCTGAAGGGAATCTGCCGCGCAGGCCGATGGTAAGGATAGCGCTCTTCGTAGGACAGAATTCCAATTTGTCCTTCATGTTTGCTGCGGGACCGATTGAAAATCCGTCCTACCTCATCGCGCGAGCCGACCATGATGCCCGACGTTGATATCGCCGCTCAGGCCCAAGTTCTGGCCAACGAGTTCCTCACCTGGATTGGCTTCGGCACACTCTCGGGCCTTGCCGCCAAGGGGATCATGCCGGGCCGCGATCCTGGTGGCGCGGTAGCAACCCTGCTGATGGGCGTTGGCGGCGCGGTCATCGGAGGCGGAATCTTGATGTATTTCACCGGCGGCCAAAAGGTGCAGCCCATCAGTATCGCAGGCTTTGGCGTGGCCACCGGCGGCGCCTTTGTACTGCTGTTCTTTTATCGCCTGCTCAACGGGCGACTCGTCACCGAGGCGCAGGACGGCAACGTGCTAGGTAACATGACGGGCAACCGCCGCCTGCTCCGCCGCCGTCGCCGCCGCGGCACCACGATCGTCGTGGATGAATAGTCTCGTCATCCAGCGCTTGGCATGAATGATTTGAGCGCGCGAGATGCCGGCTGGGTAGTGGCTGTAGCGGTAGCTGGTGGCAAGACGCGTCCGCCACGGCCGTTTACAGTCGAGATAGTCGGCGCCCAGATCAAACTGGCGATCGCCGCGAGCAAAGCTGTCCTGAATCATCCGGCACAACAAGACCGAGCCGGCGCCGTCCGCACCTCTCGAGCGATCGAAGCCCATCCGCAGGCCAAAGAGGTGGCCTTGGTAATGGTAGCCGTAGTTAAAGGCGACCGGCAGATCGTTCACGTAGAGCAGATTCAGATCGACACCGCCGGTGCGGGCGGCCGTCTCGTGGGCGTCTCGCAAAAATTCTCGGACGGTCTGATGCGTGATCGTGGTGCCGGTGTTCGAAGCGCCTTGCCAGCTCTGCAGCGACACGTATTCGCAGGTCTCGTAGAGATCCCAGCGTGGATCGTCGTCGCCGTACCTGGACCCCAGCGGACGATAGCGCACATGCCGCACCGCTCCCAGTTCGGCTAACCGCCGTTCGTTGCGGCGAACATTGGTCCGCCACTTGGTTGTGCGACTGGCCCAATACGCGTCCCACCCGCCGGATGTCTCCATATCGATGATTGCCGTGGTGGACCATGCGGATCGATATGCCGACAGTCCCTTGGCCTGGAGCGCGCGTGCCGTGCGGCCGCGGTCCACCAGGTCTTCGTCAATCCAGCGTAATTCCAGCACGTCCCAATCGCGTGCCGCGCGCCGAAGATGACCGAACCCCGCGAGCAGGGTGGCCGTGGTGTTCGGGCCGATCGGCCCGTAAAAAGTGCCCCAGTCGTGCAGGGGATACGTCAACACGCGGAGCGGGCCGACCTTGGTTGCCTCGGTCCGAACGACCAGCGGCAGAAATCCGATGGTCTTCCCGCACGATTGAACGACCAGAGCTCGCAGCCGGCAATCGCGTCCTTGATGACGAAAGTACGAGGCCAGCCAATCGAGCGTCTGGAAGTAGTTGGAGTGCGGCGACTGTGCAACCAGAGCGTCCCAAGCCAACCGATAGCCGGCGAGTTCATCGATGGCGTTAACTTCAATCACCCGGCAGCCGCCGACAGTGTAGCCATCACGCGCCGCATGATGAGCGCAGTCAGGCGCAAAAGGTGTTTCTAAGCAAGACATAGGCG
>SXHT01000049.1 GCA_005773095.1 Planctomycetaceae bacterium | reverse complement strand
CGGCCTGCGATGTTTGCAGGTTGTAGCTGCCCTTGGCGCTGGTCATGTTCGCCATGCCATTCATGTTGTTGCTGGCTACCGTGCCGCCACCGCCACCATAGCCGTAGCCGTACCCAGGCGGCGGCGGGTACTGGGCGTGCAATTCAGAGTCTAGCGCCACCGTTGATACCATGATGGCTGCCATCGGGACGACGTATCGAATCATAAAGGGTTCCTCAGTTCACGGTGGGTTATGAAGTGGCTAATGAATCTCCATTTTAGCGGAATCAGCCTTCGTTGCCAGTCACTTTCCGCACGTCGCTGATTGAATTTGGCGTATCTCCGGGGGGCTGTTTTTTCGCGGACTTTGATTTCTCGGGGTTGTCTGAGCGAGTTGCTGTGTGAGATTCTTATCGTCCGTTGGCTTGCCTGCAACTGTCCAGCGGCCGGCGGCGGTCTGCTGAAAAGAACTTACGTCGAACGTCTTGGACGTAAGTTGAGTGCCATTCGACTTACGTCAATGGCCCTGTTTGCAAGTCTCATTGCGGCTTTTTCGCTCCTTGCACGAGACACCTGGTCGCGCCTAACGTGATCTGGCGGAAGCGGATCTTTCGGCCCACTTCACCCGCGAAAGGAGTCTCGACACGATGGCCAAACCACGACCGCTCCCAGCCCGTTCCCCCGGCCCAGTGGCGGCAGCCGCCGACAAGACGCTACGCAGCTACGCGGTCGGCGCGGTGCCGATCCTCAATCACTTTTTGAAACGGCTGGATTTAGAGGCGATCCTGGAACGGCATCTGCCGGCCGAGGGTGCGTGAACGTGAGAACAAGGTTCCGGTTCTCATGGGGGTGCTCCCAAGCGGTCGTTCAGAATTGTAATTCACGGCACTTCGGCTGCGTCCTGCTCTTCGCTCCGTCGAACACGATACTCGATCTCAACGGCCTGACGATTGAGCCGTTGCCGGTCGTTCTTAACGGCCCAAGCGTTACAGTCAGCAATTCCCCGCACGAGCTTTGGCCGCACGCATGCCGAATACGCGATCGCCGCGATGCGCAATGAACTAGGTTTGAGTTGATGCTTCCGCGGGTTGTGACGACGCTTCGTCGCAGTGGTCGCATGCTGTTCAAACGAGGCGATGTTCGTGGACGCTAAACTCATTGTCGGGTTACTGGCTGGCGTGCTGCTGGTGGGAACGTATTACTATGAGGATGACTTGCCGGGACACTCGTCGGGCGGCCCTCTGCCGGCGGAATATGCGAATGGACCTGAAGCACTCGATTGGCTCAAGCGAAGCCAGAATGAGTCGGCGATGGCGTCGAACCGATTTCTGGAGACTCCCAATGCCATTCGGTTTGTCCGACAGTTGTACGACGCTGGTGCTTTGCGCGTGATTGTGCCGCAGGCTTCCATCACGGACGACGGAGTTGAAGTTTACGCCGATTCGCTGGTCGTCACGTTGCCCACCGATCCCCAACGTCGCAATCGAGTGTGGCGAATCTGCGCCGACGAAATTCGCAAGTTAGGTGAAGAACCCGGTGATGGGACTGACGAATCCCAAGTCTTGCTCTGGTGGGACTGACCGACCGCCACCAGGCAGCGAATAAAACGGCTATCAGTCGCCATCGCGTCGCTCTAGGCAGGCCGGCGGTGCAAAACGGCTCTCAGTACATTCGCCAAGACCCGCCCGCTAAATATCGTGGGCTATTTGTCTGGGATATGGCGTTCTCGGCCTCGGAGAAAAAGATCCTGCGCGTAGGGTACATTCTGCGGATGTCAATTGCGCTAGCCAGCACCACCAGGCCAAAGAAGGGATCGTCGGAAAACGTGCCAGCGACGTATGGCAGGCCATGGTTTACAAAGCTGGAACCGTGCGTTGTTGAGCAGCTGACGTACATTACGGAAACTGGCAATTCATGGAAGCGGACCAGCAAGCAGCAGAAGTCATGGAGCTATCTGAAATAGTCGGTGCGTTCTACGGTATCGCGCCGAAGACAGATTCGGTAAAGCGGTTCGTGGAAAGACAGGTGTGGTATCATCCCGAGGACGGCCTACAGAGATCGCAACTGACTGAGGGGCAGCGCGAAGCGCTCACACGACTCGAAGCGATCGCCGAGAAACTTCGGGTGTCGGGAAAAACAGTCCGTAATCGTTCACACCCCGGAGAGGAGCGAGGGGGCGGGTTGACCGGCGTAGTGGGCCTGGATGGCGGCGGTGAGGTACTCGAAGCTGTTGCGAGATTGCCGATGGCAGGTTTCCACGACCGTCAGAATTGTCTCCACGAATCGGATCCCCTTGACGTTCTTCGCGCCAAACGACAGCTTCCGCCAGATCACCGCGTCCTTCCGGCATGACACACCTTGGCCGCTTTCTCGTCATGCGCTTCGCGGGATCGAGAGTCAGCCTCGTTCTTCTCCGCGTCTTTGCGACTCGGCGGTTCATCGCCGCTTTCTTGCCTCACCGGTAACCGTTCACGGGCCAAGGCAGGGGGACAGGCACATTGTCCCGGGAACTACGTTGGACAACCTCCTGACCGAACGATGCGCCTCTGGCGAATTCGCCGGGAATATGAGCCTGTCCCCGGCCCGTGAACGGTTACCTCCGCTACGGACGCGAAGTTGCGAACTTCTGCCTGCGCACGATGCGCACGCCGCACGCGACAAGCGCGACCGTCAGTCCCATCGTCAGCCCGCTCGGTTCGGGCACCGCTTGGAATCCGTGCGCCGCTACGTACTCGGCGATGTTGTTTCCGAGGGTGATGCCGTCGCGCTGATCGAAGATCCAGTGGATGCCGAGGTAGATGCGGCTGGTGCCGTTCTCGCCCTCGGGAGAGTTCTCCGTGCCGACGTCAAGAGGCCCTGTTTGGGTGAACGTCGAGTAGAATCGCTCGCCGCCGCTGCCAGCCTCTTGGGACGTCAGTCGGTACGTCGGATCGTTGCCGACGATGCCGTCGATCTCGTCGAAGTTGTTGGTGCCGAAGAACAGCTCCAGCGATTTGAACAACGCCCCGCCCATGGTCGCGTGGCCGCTCGTCCAGGCGGGAAACGGTGGCGTGAAATCGTCGTCGGAATCGCCCGGCCTGTCGCCAGGCGCGCCGAGCGGTTGCCACGAGTCGTCGACGTGCGTATTCGGGTTTTCGTCCGTGTCGGCCTCACGAATCGCGGCGATCGGTCGCCAGAAATTGTACTCGTACTTGGCGTCCCAGGCGGCGATCGCGGCGTCCGCAATGGCAACGGAAGCCGAGGCGAACATTCGCGCATTCTCGGCCGGCGTGTTGGGAGTCGCCCCCGCAACGTCGATTAGATTGCGGACCCACAGCGCCGGCGGCGGTCCCATCCCGGCCCGATCGTAGGCCCAAAACAAGGCGATCTCTTCCTGCGGCGGCGTGCGGACCGCGCTGTCCAACTCGCCGTACGCTTTCACCTGGTTAAAGGCGTCGGTATAGGCGTCGGACGTCATTGCCGGAATCGGCGGCAGCGCATCGACGAAGGGCTGCGTGCTGGTGATCGAGAAAGGGCGGACCATGCCCCAGCCGGGACCCCAGGCTGACTGGCCTGGCTGCGGCCGCCACTGACCGGGTTCTGTGCCGGGCATGTAGGGAACCATGACGTTGGCGTGGTCGGTGGAGCGGTCGAGGAGATAGGCCGCGGCGATTTCCTGACCGAGCTGAATGCCGTTCGTCCTGGCGGTCCCGCCAGCAACAAGCGCCATCCGCGCGTTATAAGCATCGTCGATGGCGTCGGTCACGGCGTCGGGAATGCCGCCGTAGGCATGGATGAGCACGTCGTGCGCCGCCTGATGGATCGCCGCGTCGAGCGACGTATCCGGCAGCGCTTGGGTGTCGACCAGATACGGACGGTGCGTGCGGTTCGCCGCCTGGAAGGTATCGTAGATCGCTCCGTTCATCATCGCGATCGCGCGACTCGACCAGCCGGGATTCGCCTGATTCGGGTCTCGGATCAGGCCGTCCTGTTGGATCACGTGGTAGATTGTGGAGTTCCAATCAAGAACGATGTCGGCGCCGGCGCGCGAGGCAAGCCCGGCCGCGAAGGCCGCGCCCAGCAGGCCGAACAGAAAGCGTGTCATAAATTAGAACCCTCCCGTAGGCAATGGTGTGCGTCACGCTGGGATATCCTGCAAACTAGTATGGGAAAAAGCATCCCAACGGGGAAAGTCGCCCGCGGGTGCGCCATTGCGCGGCTCGGGGAGCCTTTCGGATGGGGACTCTTCACGAGCGGACATCGAGCTACTGGCAATTGGGTCCGGTACCCCCATCATAAATGGCCCCCGTTCGATGTCAAGTTTTTCGCGAACGGCTGCCACTGCTCAAATGCGGCGCGCCGGCCAGGCCAGTCGAAATCGCTGCAATCCATGATGGCCAGCGGAATGCCCGTTGCCGTGTCGTTGTACACCTGCAATCCTGTTACATTCGGCAGGTCTTGCTGATAGTTCTTTGCAAAGTCAACGACCCATCACATCGAGGGCAATTGCGGTGCCGATCGTAATTTCGTTTGAAGTCTGGCCACGATGCCGCGTGTCGCGATTGGGAGAGCCGTTGCGGCCCCAGCCGAAACCCGTTTCTCTGCGGCGTGCCGTCATGCTCAGCATGCGTATCGCATTGGGTTTCTGGCAGCAGGAATGTCTCCCCCACACGACCTGATGGTCTCTTTCAACTTCGTTGTACCGCGCGCGAGCATCGCTTACACTGGACAGCCCCCCCTCATTAACTCAGCCTACCTCGACCGGCGTAAGCCGTCCCCTTCCTTTCAGGAGGCGATCATGAAGTGCCTCATTTTTCTTGTTGCGTTGGTTCTCTGTTTTCGCGATTCGGCGTTGAGCCAAGAACAACCGATGCTTTTGCGACTGGGAATCGTTGGACTGGACACGTCACATGTCCCCGCATTTACCAAGCTCTTTAACAATCCCAACGCGGAGGGTGATTTGGCTGGTTTCAAGATCATTGCAGGCTATCCGGGTGGCACGGACATGCCTGCAAGCCGTGACCGAGTTGCCAAGTTCACGGAAACGATCAAGGAGATGGGAGTCGAGATCGTAAGCACGATTCCAGAATTGCTTGATCGTGTTGATATGGTTCTTCTCGAAAGCGTCGATGGTCGCATTCATCTCCAAGAGGCTCGTGAGATTTTCAAAACGGGGAAACCTGTATTTATCGACAAACCAGTGGCAGGCACATTGGCCGAAGCAATTGCCATTTATGAATTAGCCAAAAGGCACAACGTTCGCTGTTTCTCCAGTTCGTCGTTGCGATTTGGCGATGATATCCGCGAGTTAGTCGGTAACCCTGCAGCCGGCGACACGATAGGTGCTGCGACTTGGGGACCATGTACTTACCAAAGTGGCACGCCAGATCTCTTCTTCTATGGAATCCACGGGGTCGAAGCGCTCTTTACTCTCATGGGAAGCGGTTGCGAAACGGTGATCCGCACCAAGGGCCCAATGAATGATCAAGTCACCGGAGTTTGGAAGAATGGTCGAATCGGCACGTATCGAGGAATCGTACAAGGCAGGGCGGAATCCGGGGCTGTCGTGTTCGGAAGCAAGGCGATTCTCCAAAGCGATAAAAAGGGAAGCTACGAGCCGTTGTGTCGTGAAATCGGCAAATTTTTCAGGACTGGTGTGGCCCCGGTTAGCGCTGAGGAAACGATCGAGATTTTTACGTTTATGGAGGCTGCGGATGAATCGTTAAGGCAAGGCGGTAAGCCTGTATCATTGAGCGAAGTGTTGGGGAAAGCCAAATCTGAAGCCGAACAATTAATAAAGTGAGGAAACATTATGGCAACCGTTCACGGGCCAAGAGAGGGGGACAGGCACATTTTCCCGGGAAACACGTAGGACAACCTCCTGACAGAACGATGCACCTCTCCTGAATTCGCCGGGAAAATGAGCCAGTCCCCGGCCCGTGAACGGTTGCGTTGTGGAAAATCCATCACAACGTGCAGCGGATCGAGCTTTACCTTCTCTTCGCCCGCGGCGAGCGTCGCGCGCCACTGTTCGACTACCCGCTTGTCGTCGTCGGATTCAAGTTCGAACAGCAGTTGCCCTTTCGCGGCTCGCTACCAGGCCATGGTCGCACAGCGGGCGGGAGGCAGCGGTGGATGAGACTTGTCCGCGGATTTTTTCCGTAGTCGGGCGCGACGCGCGATGGAAGAGTCAACGCTACGAAGACGTTCGATGCTATTCCGGGGCCGCGCTCATGCAGCCGAGTGTTCACCAACCGGCGTGGGATCAACCAGCGGTGTGGGTTGAATGGAACGATACTTCCACAATTGCGGAAGCTCGCGGAAGGCTTTGGTGATTACTTTGAGGTTCGCACCGGTTGGAGCGCCGCGATACCGCGGATAGTGCATCACAGGCACCTCGCGGATCACGCAACCGAATCGCACGCATTGAACGAGAATCTCGGCGTTGATACAAGCCCCTTGGGCCGTCAACTCCAGCCGATCGATCACAGGGCGGGTAAACAATTTAAGTGCGCAATCAAGATCGCGCACCCGAACTCCCAGCATCAAACGAATCAGACGATTCCAGGCCCAGGCGTTGAACTTCCGAGCGCCGACATCGGCCCGCTGGTAACGATAACCAATCGCCACATCGGCGTCGTCCAATGCCAACAGCAATTGCAGCACGTCCAGCGGACTGAACTGGCCGTCGCCATCGGTAAAGCAGACCAGATCGCCGGTTGCCGCGCGTAAGCCGCTGCTGACCGCAGCGCCATAGCCACGATTGACCTGATGGTTGACCAACCGCACGCGCGAATCGCGGCGATGATAATCGGCGATGATCTGAGCCGTGTTGTCGCGTGAGCCATCGTTGACCACCACGACCTCAAATTCCTGGAAAAACTCGGGTAACACCGTCACCGCCGTGTCGATGCAACTCTCGATATTCTCGGCCTCGTTGTACGCCGGCATGCAGAGCGAAAACAGGCGTCGGTCGGGCAAGCCGTGTGGAAACACGTCGGCTTGTCGCGTCGCGGCCAGCCAGCGCGCTTGTTGCCGGAGAACTTCGCGCACTTGTTCGTAGTTGAGCAAGCTTCGGGCCATGAGCAGGTCGCCCAAGCGACCGCCGTCTTGCTCTTGTTCGGCGAGCGCGTCGTCCAGGTCGCGTGAGCGGAGTCCGACGAGTTGCTGAGCAAGTTCGCCAAACTGGGGACGACGAAGGGGCAGCGACGGGCGCAGGCGTCGCGGTGCCGCGGTGCGAGTCTTCATAGGTGGGATAGCAATGAGGAGGCTCAACAGCAGGTGTGCCAAGCGATGTCAACGATGATCCCTGCTTCGCTGTGCCTAAATCGAGCGATGGCTGGGTGGCCTCCGTTCCAAGTTCTCACCGATGGTAGTTGCCGTATTGAAAACTGTCAATCGTTGGATGAACCTGCTGTGTGAACTATCACCATCCTACCCCTGCCCCAAGCACAGTTTTTGAAAGAAATGCGTATTTTCCTCGGGAAAACCGCAAGATTATAAAATGTCCGATGCACATTTCGGGGGATCGCAAGCCGGAGTCGTGCCCGCACGAATCCGCTCGGTAAACTCCGAATGGAATACAGTATTCGTCCCTCGGAAAACACCAATCGTCGCTTATTTAAGGCCTGGCGGGTCGAAGTTTCCCCAAAGTTTCCCTAACGCTTGGTGCATGACGATGCGCGAATCTCAATTGGGTAAAAGTTCACGGGCCAAGAGCGGGGGACAGGCACATTTTCCCGGGAACGACATTGGACAACCTCCTGACAGAACGATGCACCGTGCGCGAATTCGCCGGGAAAATGAGCCAGTCCCCGCCCCGTGAACACCGCACATGCCCGTCCTGACCGAGTTCCTAGTCCGCGTTCCTGTATCCTCCCTGGTGGTACTGCCAACGAGCAAACGGCCAGAACTCACCATGGCAGGACGCGGTTTTCGAGCTGTGCCTGGCCGCGACCAAGAGTACATGGTGCCCCGAGATCGAGCCGGAAGTGGTCGAGAACATGCGGAGTTGGCCGCACAGCGGTTTCAGCGTCGATCCGTCGGTGTTTTTTGCCAGCGGGCGACCAGGCAGGTATCGAGCGTCTGATTCGCTAACTATGGCTGGTATTCGAACAGGTCGCGCGGCATACGGAGGGGCACCCGCTTGCCGGTCGCGGACGTGGAAGCATCGGCCCAGTCCTCGAGCGAAGAGGCCGTGGCGACGGGCAGCAGCCAATCCTGGGTGATGTTGATCAAGCGGGTTTGCGAAGTGGACCCCTTGTGACGCGTGTTTTGCGTTCATCGACGTGGATTTTGTGCTCAGGCAGGCCCCAATTTCGCTCACCATCGCAAACCATGGCCAGCGGTGCGCCAGACGTTCTGGGAGGGAACGTAGTACTTCATCCTCCATCCATGAGCGTCGTTGCTCACGAGACACACCTTCACACTGCTCCGCGATCCGCCCCGTAAAGCCGCTTAAACTTGGGCTTAGCCAGAAAGGTCGAACCCGACATTGTTCTTGTAATACTCCGAAAGCGAGTCAACCTTCCTTGATGGTGTATCGTTTTAGCGCCAGCTAATCTGCTTCTGGGCCAGTCTGGCTGAGAAGCTGGGAGAAGCGATGTCAACTGTTGCAAGCCGATCCGATTGACTCGACGACGCTATGAGTTCCTCAGCGATTGCCTTTGGAAGATCCGTTGGGTCCTCGGCGGTCAACGTCATCGGCTGAACTGCCTGAGATGCCGGTCTAGGAAACGAAAGTGGATCAGTGTCGCCGTGGTAGCGGCAGATCGCTATGTCGTTGCTGCTGATTCCAACCACAATGATTTTGCCGTCGCTTTGAACGGCGACCGCGTCGGCCCAATCGACGCCGGAGATGTTCGTTCGGACCTTACCGGCATTGCCGAAACTCGTGTCCAGATCTGCAGGTCTAAATCTACTAAACTGGGCCGGCGCGACAGACGGCTGACTCGATTCGACAATAGGTGAGGCAACAAACGCGGGTGTCTGTTGCGTCACGCTCGGTGTCACGCCGTACTCCCATGGGTCAGCCGACATCATTTGCCGGTTTTCCAGCGCCTCCAAACGAAGTGCTTGCTGCTTTCGACTTGTCTTGCGATTGCGGGACATGGCCTTGTTCCCTTCAATGGTTCAATCTGTTTTCGAAAATCCGATGTGTAAAAGCGCTCCAACGTTCTTAGTGCCTACTCGGCCAATACAACGGACGAGAGAGGCCGATCCTGCACGGCAAGGGTCGAGATTCTTTGAGAGTTCAGCGGTCATCAATGAAGTTGCCGCGGCGATGGACACCTCAGCAGCCGTCGCCGGCCTGATTCGCCGCGGCCTTGAAGGGCTGCGGTGAAAACTGACCGGCGACAGCAGTGGGTTGTGATCTGGGGAGTGGGCTTACATCTGCTTGATTTCGACCGTTGGCGCGTCGAAAACGTTCACGCCCAGGCCACCGAACAGCTTGTCGTTTCCTACTATGCCGTCTCGGGATACCAGGCGGTCATTGCCGGCATCGCCGTAAAGCGAGTCATCGCCCTCGGCACCGTCGAGCTCGTCGTTGCCGATGCCGCCGTAAAGGTTGTCGTGGCCTAGTCCTCCATGCAACTTGTCGTCACCAGCGTCACCGTAGATCATGTCAGCACCAAGGTTGCCATAGAGCACATCGTTGTCGGCGCCGCCGTACAGCCAGTCGTTGCCCTCCTCGCCGAAGAGAAAGTCGCGGCCGTCGCCGCCGTACATCCCGTCGTTGCCGGCGCCGCCTTCGAGGCTGTCGTTGCCGGCGTTACCCTCGAGGTGATCGGCGCCATCGCCGCCAAATAGAACATCGTTATGGGCGCCCCCGAGGAGCGTGTCGTCGCCGCCAGCGCCGTACAGCGTGTCGATGCCATCGCGGCCTTCGATCCAATCCTTGCCGTCGCCGCCGCGAAGTATGTCACTGCCGCTGCCGCCAATCAGTTTATCCATTCCGGATTCGCCGTGGGCTTCGGCGGCAATCGACGTGTTATTGATGAACGTGTCGTCGCCCAGTCCGCCGTGGAATTCGAGGGCCTTGACCGATGCGGCCGCGAACTCCATCTGCTGGCCGTTGAATGTGACCTTAACCTTGCCGCTGACCAGGTTGACGGCAACGGTGTCGGCCGCGCTGCCGCCCTGGATGACAAGCCGGCCTTGACTGTTGAGCGTGACCTGGTTCTCGTTGGACGTGCCCATTGCCGAGGCTGTCGTGACGCGCTCGAAGCCAGAAAGCTTTTCGCCGGGTTCGGGATTCACGGCAGTGTCGAATCCGGCGCCGCCGTCCATGGTGTGGTCGATGCCTTCTCCACCGTCGAGCTTGTCATTACCGTTTCCGCCGAATAGCCGGTCGCCAAAACCTCCAGCGCCGCCGCCAAACGGCACGGGCCCGTTTGCGCCGCCGTACAGTTCGTCGTTGCCATTGCGCCCATCGAGGTGGTCGTTTCCAGATCCACCGTACAAATAATCTGTTCCCCAACCGCCGAGCAGCGTATCGTTACCGCCGTTGCCACGCTGAGTCGACGTTAGGCCTGTGTTATTTTCGAACTGGTCAACGCCAGCCGAGCCTGAGAACACGATGCTCGTGATGCCTGTCACGTCGTAGGTAAGTGTGCCCCCTCCGACTCCTGGCAGGCGCATGTTCGAAATCGTCAGGGTCGTTCGGCCGGTCAGCGGGTTATAGAAGTGATTCGCTACTTTGATTATGTAGCCCTCCTTGTTGGCCGTGATCTGCATGGTGTTGCCAATCCTGCTGAGGGTATACGGAACGTCCTGCTGAACCTGTGAAAGCGCGTTTGGCGCGGTCGTCACACTCGCCGTAAATACGCGCTCCGTTGGGGCAAGAGACAGGCGTTGATCCTCACCCGGCGCGACGTAAGCTGTTAGAGAAGCGTCGTCCGCCGCAGAATGATGGCTGTGGTGGCCCGACCAGCCGGTCGCCGACATCATTTCGCGACGATCAAGCATCTCAAAGCGGAAGGTTCGGTTCTTGCGATTTGGCTTGCGATTGTGGGTCATGGCTAAGTTCCTTTCAAAGGTTGAAGTCTTCCAGCGCTGGGTGAAGTTCCCGCACGTCAGTAGTCTTGGCGTCATCGGCGGGGGAATCAGGCAAAGTTTCTCGAACTTTTTTCCCTCCGCTCCTCTGACGCTGGCGAGCTCGGGCACGGTCGATCTGCAAACGCCGCGTGATCTGAGCGGCCGCAGCCAATGCTCCTGGCCGCTCACTGTCTTGGAGATTGTGCTGACGGCTTAAGGCCAGATAGGCGTCATGCACCAGGATCGTCGATTGCAGAGAGCATTCGAGGGCTCCCGTCTCGTGAGACGTGCGGGGATCTCATGGAGCGCGCCGTAGAGGTTCGGCGTGAGATCTGGCTTGGAAGCGGTGCAATCAAGAGGCGGTGCCGTGGCGGCACTACAAGGCTGATGATTTCGGCGTATGCTTGCGGTCTTTAATTGCCATCGCCAGGCGGCAAGCCGTCCGTTACCCTGCGAAACACCATCACCGTGTGCTTCGCACCCGCTTGCGGCGTGAAGTCGGTGGGTCGTGGTTTGCCCGCGGGGGAATAGCAAACCGTTAATATATTACCCTCGATCTTGTAGATCATCTGGGACAGGGCGTCTCCTTTGGGCCGATGCAGCACCACATCCAGTTGGTCCGGCTCTGTGGTTGTGTCGACGCTGTACGACCTGTCGGCGGTCGGCGAGTTCTTAGCCTGAATGACCAATCGCTTGCCCTCAAAGCGATAGTTCGTCGTCTGATCGAACTTGGCCGGCCGGCCGTCGACATGCATTTTCTCAATTTGCCAAGTACCCTCGAGTTCATCAGTGGGTTTTGGAGGCTGGATCGCGGGCGTCACGATTGAGGGCGCAGGGGTCGCCACCCCTTGTATTACGTCCGGCTGGTTGGGGACTGCTGCGCCAACGGGCCGTTCGACTTCGATCGTGCGCTCGATTTGCCAATCTGCTTTGCAAATGTGAATCGCCAGTTTCGGACCGAACTGCTGGGCCAGAACTGGGCCAACATCATCTCGAATCGACGCCACAATAATCTCATCTGCGGATGCGCCCTGGGGGAGCGTCAAAGCCGTGTGAGAAGCGTCGTCTGTGCGATAGGCCGCCGCTCGCAATTCGACCTCGTGCTTTAGGTACCCTAGCCGGATCAACGTCCGTCCGAGCCATCGCACTTCCTCGAAGGTAACTGTTTTTCCGTAGAACAGCCCATCGTAGGGCTCCCCATCAAATACGCCGATTTGCTCCTTGCCCGCAACAACGACCCGCCTGCCGTCGGACGAAAACTGCATGCCGGCGGTGTCCCCACCATGAAAGTGCTTGCCCAAGTTCGCGAGAGGTTGCAGCGAAGCGGCGCTTCGAACTATTACCCCTGTCGCGATACGTTGTCCATCGGTAGAAACGGCTACAGCTGCGAATCGTCCATCCATGGCTTTGAGCATTTTTTGTGATCTGGCATCCCACACTTTGAGCGTCTGACCGTCCGTCGATGCGACGGTATCTCCTGCTGGCGAAATCGATACCGCCTTCACTTCGTCCACGTGGCTACGTGTCCCGCCTCCATTGTTCCCGTTGGAGGAGACAGACGGGTCCGAAAACATTCCTAACCACTTACTGGTTGTAGTATCCCATAGCTTGAGTACGCCGTCTCCGTGGCCGGAAACGAGGAACTTGCCGTCTTTGGAAAACGACAACGCGCTGACTGAATGATTGCGCGACATGCCCGACGGATCGACCAATCGGCGTGAGGCCTTATTGGTGAGGTCATGTAGCATAAGTTGAACTAGTCCGTTCGTTTGCCGGACTAAGGGGACCATCCATACCAGCATTTTTCCGCTGGGTGCAGCCGTCGGTGGACAGGAATTCGAGTACACAGGCTGATTGGGGTCCACACTGAACAATTCTTGTCCGCTCATCACCTCCCACACTTTTGCGGTGCTCTTGAAGTGTGCGCTGACAAAGAGATTCTCGCCATCTGCGGAAAAGGATAGTGAGCCGAGCTTTGCATTTGTCGGGCTTTCGTACCCCCAGCGGCGCAAATGTTCTCGCGATTCGATGTTCCATACATTTACAACATTGCCGCCCGCCGCCGCGACACGGCGGCCATCCGGGGCGACTGCAACCACCTCGAAATCACGACGAGCAGCACGATCAGGAACGGTGAGAACTTGTAGCGGATAAGTAGACTCGACGACGTCATTGACGGCAGCGTGCCACAATCGAAGGCCATCGCTTCCGCTGGCACACCAACGGCCGTCGCCCGAGAGTGCCTGAGGCGAGGCGGGCAGGTTGCCGGCCTTAATGAGAGTCAACTCGGGCAAATCGCTCTCCTTCGTGGACAATCTTGCCAGTCGATCGCTGGCGGTGGTCGGCATCGCCGGCTGAAGTCTTGAAGGGTCGTACTTCCATTCGAACAACGCCTTGGAATCGTCGGCCAGCAAGCGGGTTCCGTCGGCGCTGAACGCCAGGTTCCCAACATATTCCTGTCGCTTGAATCGCGCGACCGGAAGTACTGAGCGCACGTCCCAAACCAGAAAGTGTTGGTGATTGCTGGTAAACAGATATTTGCTGTCCGGAGAGAACAGCTCTACTTCGGAGTCGGTGAAGGTTCCGATTTCCTCACCTCGTGCGACGTCCCATAATCCCCCAGAGGACGCAAGCAGCCTTCCGTCGGGAGAGAACTTCGCATAACCAACACGATGTACATGGCCTTTTAAGCTTGCCCTCGGCTTTCCCTGTGGCAGGTCCAAAAGGATGATGGTGTCATCACGTCCTATTGCGCACGTTCGGCCATCGTGAGAGATGGCTAAGAACTTGTCGAATTCACTGCCCCGGCCTTCATGAGTCGCTACTAACTTGCGATCGGAAATTCTCCAGACAAAAGTCTTCAACCGGTCCTCATAGTGCCCCCCCGCCGACACCGCGAGGTCGATCTGTGGTGCAATCCACACGATCACGCTCCGGTCCACTGGCGATTGGACAGACTCAAGGGCACGCCGGGTCGCCATTTCCCATCGGTAGATGGCGTTGCCGCTCTCCTCGGCGGCGAATAAGACTTGCGACGAGGCATCAAACGCTAAGTATTTGAACCGTTTTTCGTTCAACTTGTAATGGACGGTCGCATGGGCCGCACTGCTGGAAACGACGGCGACGCCCAACGCAACCAGCGCCGGCACGAAATGAAAACGCCGAGTGCACTTATTGATGACTCTCATGGCTTTTCTCCTTGTGCTAATGGAGCAGTGGCGCGCTCGCTAACCGGCAATCGCTCGGGCCAGGTCCTCGACTCCAACCACAGCGGATATCCGTGGCCGAGACTATTCAAATAGCCGGTCCGCTGGTCGCTCCATTCGGAGCGCGGAAAGGATTCGTCGCCCTTGATCTCTAGCTTGGCGATCAGGTCCCATTCGTTGCGCACAAGCGGCAGCTCGTCGGCCGGCTGTGCCATGGCGATGCAACCACGTGCAGCCCCTAAACAGACCGCGGCGCGCTCGGCGTCGTTGGCGACTAAGGATAGCACGTCGTTGACGCGTGCTGCTTCGCCTGCGACAACTAGCGCGTGGGCCACCTTGCTGGCGGGGAAAGGTTCATGCGTGTCCACCGCCAGCAGACGCCGGAGAAATTGAAGTGCCAAATCGGGCCGGCCGCTCTGAACTAGCGTGGGCAAAAAGACCCGGGTGTGCGACCCGCAAAAGCGGAAGTTGATCCGCTCCGCGGCGGCCGCG
>SXHT01000048.1 GCA_005773095.1 Planctomycetaceae bacterium | reverse complement strand
TTGCGGTCAGACGGTGGAACGGATTCGAATATCAGTCCTGCGGTGGCTTGAGCTCCATCACCTGGGGACCGTCGAAGATTGCATGTCCCCCCTCCGCCGCGAGGCCCACTTCGGCCAATTCGGTTTCGGCAAGAGGCTTCGAGGTCGCAAAGGGTTTGCCGTCGGCAAACGCCACCCATTGATTGGCATGACGTTCGGCACGCAGTTCCTGATAACTCGGCTGCCCAGCTTCGGTTTGCGATGCCATGCGAACTGACCGAGCGATTTCCATGAACGGAGCGCTATCCGAATCGCGGCGGCCGAATCGAACAGCGTCTTTCTCCATTCGCAAGACAAGTCTCGGTTTGCCGGGCGACGCGGCAAAGCCAAACTGCATTTCGGCCGCAGCGGCGCTCGCCAGATCGCACGCCACCGCAAGCCGATAAGTCGCCAGGCGGTGCGGCAGCGGCTTGTCGGATGCTGGCAACGAACGATGCAGCAGACCGCTGCCCTGAATCACGTTGCCGCCTTCCGCGTCTTCGGTGGGCGTCCATTGTCCGCTCCTAGGCAACCAGCCGCGAAGGGTGGAGCCATCGTAAAGCGGTGCTGCCCAACCGGTAAGGTTATGCGGAATCACCGTGGAATTCGCCCGTGGAAACGTGCGCAACAGCGACACGGCAAGCAGCGCGCAGACCACGAGGGCACTGGCGGCGACCAGCCACTTCCAATTCAAGCCGCGACTTTGCGCCGCAATCTTGCCTGGTCGATCATCAACAGGCATCGCCGCCGGATGATGAAGGCTCGCGCCCCGCTGATGGAGTTGGTCGATCAGCGACAATAACTCCGCGTAGTCTTTCGGACGCGATTCAATCTGCGCGTGCATTAACTGTTCCACCAACTGGCATGATGCGGCGGAAACGATCGGCGCCAAGGCATGAACGTGCGGCGTGTCCCCCTTGATCTTGCGGGCGATTACCTGCCCGATGGTGTCACCGGGAAATGGCGGCGCGCCTGTGAGCATGTGATAGGCCGTGGCGCCAAGACCGTAGATGTCGGTGCGGTGATCAACCGGCTGCCCGATGATCTGTTCAGGCGCCATGTAGTGCGGGCTGCCCAGCGTGGTGTTCTCCGTGGTAAGTCGCGCGTCGCGGTGGTCGTTCGCCAAAAAGGCCAGACCAAAATCGGTGAGTTTGAGCATCGGCAGGTCCGGCGGCAGTGGGAACCCGGCGGGGGGCGAGACGAGCAGCATGTTTGCGGGCTTGACGTCGCGATGCACGATGCCAGCGCTGGCGGCGTGCGCCAAGCCAGCAGCCGCCTGGCGAATCAATCCCCAGGTGGTGGCTTCGTCGAGCTGGCCGTGCTGGCCAATGAAGTCCTCCAGGTTCAGTCCTTCGACAAACTCCATGGCCAGGAACAATCGCCCCTCATGGCGGCCAAAATCGAAGGCGGCCACGATATGCGGATGTTGCAGCCGGGCGATGGTCTGCGCCTCTTGCTCAAAGCGCGCCCCGGCGGAAGGGTGCGTATGGGGGCCAGGCGTGATTGTTTTGAGCGCCACGATGCGATTGAGCGAGAGTTGCCTGGCACGATAAACAACGCCCATTCCACCGCGGCCGAGCAGATTCAGGATTTCATACCCCGGCGGCGCCGTCATCGCCGTTTCATGCATCCCAAGCGCGAAGCCGAGCGTGGCGTCCCCCGCAGCGCCCGGCGTGAACGCCGTGGTGGCGTTGGTATCCTTCTCGAGCCTGGTGAGAGGGTCGTTCGTCATGCCACCCGCACTTCACTTCGGCTCGCGCTCGATCGCGTCGAGCTGGGCGAGCATGGCCTTCACGCTTGGCCGATCGGCGGAGTTGCTGCCAACGTACGCAAAACGCAACTCGCCCTTCCTGTCAAGGATGTAGGTGGAAGGCTTCGCCAGATCGTCGCGCAATCCCAACTGATCGACTGCGTGGAAGTCAACGTCCAGCAGTATCGGGAATGGCACATTCGCGAAACTGCCTGTCTTCTCCCTGGCTTGCCTACCGGAACTCTCAATAAATTCCTGCACGTGTTCCTTGGGGCCGGGAAAGACCACGAGGACCGCCGCGTTGCGATGGGCAAACTCAGCTTGTTGCGTAATCAACCGAGACGTCTGAGCGCTGCAATACGGGCAGACAAAGCCGGGAAATCCGCGCGTGAACACCAGCACCACGTTTTGCTTGCCGCGGTAATCTTCAATCGCCACCTGCTTGCCGTCGAGATCGACGAAGGTCAGGTCGAGCGATTCCGCCGCGCCAGAAGCGTTGGCTTGCACGTCGTCCTTGAACGTGATCTCGTAATTTGCAGGATATCCGTACCCGCGCGGCTTTTCGCGACTCTCAATGACAATCGCGATGCTCACCGCGACGACGACGCAGACGATCACGATCAGAACCCACTTCATGCCGCGATTATACGCCCTGAAGAACCCCCCATAAAGCCGCGAA
Source organism: Planctomycetaceae bacterium (assembly GCA_005773095.1). Classification (GTDB taxonomy): domain Bacteria; phylum Planctomycetota; class Planctomycetia; order Pirellulales; family PALSA-1355; genus SXHT01. The sequence goes on along the minus strand of SXHT01000048.1, from coordinate 1,290 downwards.
ACTGCCTGATGCACCCGAATTTACCGGGATTCCCGTCGGGCGCCAGCGACGGTTGGGCGGTCGTCACCTGCGGGGGAGTCATCCAGGCGAAATAAGCGTCGCGCGTTCTCGTTCAGAATCATCCGCTTTTGTTGGTGGGTCAGGTTGGCATGGTCGATGCGGGCGCGCTGCATTGCCGTGTGATAGAGGGGTGTGTCGGTGCCGAAGAGAACCCGTTCAACGCCAATTTCGCGGACCGCCCATTCAATCAAACCAGGTGTGATGGATTTGGCACTGGAAGTGTCTGCGTACATATTTCCCCCAAGCGACTGCTGAATCGCCCGTACCTGGTGCGTCAGGTCGCCATCCCAACCGCAACCGATGTGGGCCAGGATCAAACGCACTTCGGGGTAACGATTTGCGAATGGCACGAAGTCGGCTGCCAGGCTGTTCTGTTCGCTCGAATGCGTGAGCATCACCGCCTTGCGGGCGGCGGCAAACTCAAAGATCGCTTCTCCGTGTTCTTGGATGGGATAGCAGTGCTCTTCGGGATGAATCTTAATGCCGACGCAGCGCGGCAAGCGTAGCATCTCGTCGGCCTGGTTAAACGTGCGCGAATCGCGCGGATCGATCACCACGTATTGCAGCAACCCGGAAGTCTCGGCCACCATATCGGCCGCATGCAGATTCCCCTCAAAGGTATTGTTGTTGCGGCGAGGAGACAGCGCTCGCAGGGGCGAAACAATCGTGGTTTGAATGTTTGCCCGTGCCGCGCGTTCGGCCACGGCGGGGCCGTCCGCCGACATGAATTCGTCATTGGGGTGTCTTCCGTCGCCTCGATACTCTCCGTAGTGTCCGTGGACGTCGATCGCAGCAATGGGATCCGTTGGCATGGGACTCTTTCCTGAAAAGTTGAGCGTCAAGAATTCTGGGGCTGCTCGTTAGTGAAACCGTGCACGGGCCGGGGACTGGCTCATTTTCCCGGCGAATCCGAGGAAGGTGCATCGTCCTTTTGGCGGGTTGCCCAACCTGGTTCCCGGGAAAATGTGCCCCCACGCCTGGCTCGGCCGGCCAAGCCGGCCCTACTGTCTGCCGATGGCACAAAGGGGTATGCGTGCAGGTTAACAAATCCGGGAAATTTTCCGCTAGGGGGTTTGCATCCTGGAAAATTTGCAGTATTCTCAAGGTCATGGTTGACTTGATGAATGGGTCACTTGTCCAGTTCTAAGCGCTCATGACTTCTAACCGCTCATGACACGACGACGCATTTCCTCTGAGTCGATAGGAGCCACTTCCTTGACCGCAGTGGCT
>SXHT01000047.1 GCA_005773095.1 Planctomycetaceae bacterium | reverse complement strand
GTCTCGAAAAGAAGCAGCGGATTATCCAGGAAGATGAAAAACAGCGGGTTGCCTTCCACGAAAGCGGCCACGCGCTCGTGGCCTACAGCCTGCCCAACACCGATCCGGTCCACAAAGTTTCGATCATCCCACGCGGTCTGGCGGCACTGGGTTATACGATGCAACGGCCGGAAGGCGATCGCTACCTGATGACGCAGGCCGAATTGGAAAGCCGCATTCAGGTGCTGTTGGCCGGTACCATCGCCGAAGAAATGACGTTTGACGATGTGTCCACGGGCGCCCAGAACGATCTGGAAAGGGCCACCGCCATCGCCCGCAGCATGGTGATGGATTTCGGCATGAGCCGTCTGGGCCGGATCAGCTACCGCGAAAGCTCTCGCAGTCCTTTTCTGGCGACCGGCGGCGAACTGGCACGTGACTTCGGACACAGCGAGCAGACGGCCCGGGAGATCGACGAAGAAGTGAAACGGATCATCGACGAGGCCATTGAAAAGGTTCGCCACATCCTGCAAACGCGCAAAGCCACCCTCAAGACCATCAGCGATCGGTTGCTGGTAAAAGAAGTGATCGACGCTGACGAACTCAAGCAGATCATCGAGGAAACGTCATCCAGCCCGCTGATCGTTCCAGGCACCGCCGCCGACCGCAAGCGTGCGATCATCGAGCCGCAGTCACCCGGCGACGCCGCGCAGGCGGAAAGCCTGTGAATCCCCGTTTGCGATTCCAACCTGGCGCTGATTGAGTTTCACATCGACCATGGCGCTGATTTCCCTTCAACTCTTATCCTTCATCCCCCATGTCCGATCGCCCTGAATTTTTCGACGTGCTGGGAATCGCGCCGCCGGTGACCATCGACGATGTGAAACAAGCGTACCTGGCTAAAGTCAAGTCGGCCCATCCTGACCGCGGTGGCAATGTTGATGACTTTCGCCGTTTGCAAGAGGCCTTTGACCAGGCGACCAAGTATGCCAGCTTTCGCGCCGATCGCATGAAATGGCTCGGCGTGCAGGTCGAACGTTACGCGGCGCAAGAAGCCGTCATCGATCGAATTGGATCGCTCGGAGGACGCGTCGAAGTGGTATCCATTTCTTGGATGAAGCGGTCGTTCGGTGAAGACTTCTCGCAATTGATGGACCGTATCGTGGGCATCACGCTGCGCGGCCCTACGATCACCGATCCCACGCTGGAACTGCTCGTCCGCGAACAACCTGTGCTGCAAACCTTGCAATCAATTGATCTTACAGACTCCAGGATCAGCGACACGGGCGCGCTGATGCTCCGCGTGTTTCAGGAACTGCGCCGCGTGGATCTGACCGGTGCGCCCGTGACCAACGAAGCCCTGCACCTCGCCGACTGGCTCCCCGAACTCCGCTGGCTTGGCATGCGCGGCACGAGGGCCACCATCGTTGGCAAGCTCAAGATGAAAATCTCGCACCCGCTCTTGGTGTATGGCTAATCCGAAAGCGAATTCCACAGCCCCGCAAGAGAACCGCCTGCCGAGTCTTTTTCCTTGCGCGGCTTCCAACTGGCGGTTTCGCCTTCGCGGATGATTTCCGAAAGCTGCTTGACGATTTCGCTCTCTTGCTGGTGCTCGGCCTGCTGAATTGAGAAGAAAGTGGCGATTTGTTTGAGGGCGTCCTGCACCTGGCTCATGTCCGTGAGCTGACCGCCGCCCGCGATGGTCATTTGCGGCTGGCCTGTGACGGTCTTTGCCAACGCGCGTGCGACAATCGCTTCGATCTGTTCGCCGGGCGCACTGCTCGCCGAGCCACTGACCGGCGCCGCTTTCTGCCACAGGGCAAGTTTCTCGGTCAGCTCGCCCAATCGCTCCGCGAGGTGTCCCATCGATTCCGACGGAGAACCGAGCGAAGCGGCAAGACTACCGGCGCGTTGGGAAACGTCGCGCTGGGCGCGTTCTTCAACCGCGTCGAGCAGTTGGGCCTCGGCATGCTCGCAGGCAAACCTCAGCAGCATCAGGACGACGGAGAGTCCTATCGCCAGGGCCATCGTGTCGAGCGCCAGCGCCAGCCCCGCGGTCGCACTGGCGAATGGGTCGGGTGTGCCGGGCAGAGCGGGCGGCGCGGCAGACGTCGGAGCGGAAAGCTGAGCAATCGCCACCGCGATGCCGAGCACCGCGCCCAGGCTTCCGACTGCGGGAATCGCCCAGCAGAGGAACCGCGGCAGGCCGTAGCTGGTGTTCATCCGCGCGGCGTCGATATCGGCCAGGTAGCGCAGGTGACCGTCCAGCGATTCTTGACCACCCTTGCAAAGTACAAAATCAAACGCGCTGCGCAGGCGACGGTGCAGGTACGTGGTTTGCCAGAGGCTCGGTTGGCTGTCGAGTGTTTTGACAAACGTTCGCAGCGTGGCGCTGCTTGCATCGCCCGCCGGCGCTGGACCCAGGCTCAAGCGATGGAAGACGAACCAGTTCCGCCCCAGATCAACCCCCTTGATGACGATCGCCGCCAGGCCGACAAAGAACATCCCCAGGCAGACGTACGATTCCCATCGCCCAGCGACGTACCGGAGCAGAACGGGGCTGATCCACTCCCGGACCTGTGGCAACCCTGCGTAGAATCCAAGGGTCAACGTCAGGCCCCACAGCAAAGCGGATCGTAGGGCCGCGCGGGTGATCTTGTCGAGCGAGAACATGCAGAAAGTCCTTTCGCGGCGTCGGATGCGGCACACGGAGTGAGCCTGCTCCGTAGCAAGCACACTCCGTGTGCCGTTGCAGCGCTTATTTGCGTTTGGAATGGGATGGTTGTCGTGCCACGGGAAATGTTTGCGGCTTATGCATCGGCAACTGCCGATAGCCGGCGGCCAACAGGATCGCGGCGAAGCAGGTTGTGGGAAAACGTCCTTGGTGCGGCATCCATGTGGCCCCGGCTTGCTCGGCTGACCAGCTTCCCGTCGCGCAGCCGTCGCTGACCTGAGTCGCCAGTAACCGGCGTCGAATGGATTCGTTCCGGCGGTTCCAAGCGCCTCGGTCGGTTCCGACCATCGTCGCAAAGCAGCCCACTACATCGTTGGCCGTCAGTTGAACGCCGGCCGGCGTTTCGAATGTGGCCAGGGGCGCGAGCACAGGATCAGGTTCGCTCCGTGTTGCAAACGGTTCCCACCCCAAAGCAACAGCAAGATGGTTCGCCAGCCAATCGCTCGCCTCTCGCGCCGCGAATCCGTCGACCTCCCAGCCGGCCTGTTGCGCGCTGGTGATGGCGGCCCATTGCCAACCGTCCATCGTCAGTAGGTGCTGTTCGAGGAAACGGAGCGCGCGCTCGGCGGACTCGCCGAATCGCGGGTCGCCAGTCATCTTAAATGTTTCGCACAGACATAGCGTGGCGACCGCATGTGTTGGCGCACCGCTGGGCGATGACGCCGAAAAGCCGCCGTCGGTCGCTTGCCGCGCGAGCAACCAGTCGATGCTCCGGGACAGCGACCGCTGATACGGGCCGTCGCCCGAAGGTGTTTGTCCCGACGCCAGGAATGAAAGTACGGCCAGCGCCGTGGCCAGCACGTCGTCCTTCGTGCCGCAAGCGCCAAGACACGTCTCGCCCTGGCAATGCCGGGCGAACCCGCTGAGACTAAAGCTGCCATCATGGTGCTGGTGACGCCTGAGCCAGTTCAGCGCAGCTCCCACAGCGCGTTCGCTCTCTGCCTGCTCGGGACCCTCGAGCTTTGCACGTTCGCCTTTGCCGGCGCCGTTAGAACCTGCTTCCGGTCCTCCGTTGCCCGGTTGGTCGCTCGTCCCCAGACCAATGCCCACGCCAGTCTTTGGTTCGGTGAACGGGCTGGCTCCCACGTCCACGCCGACAAATCCACCCAGGCCGCCCAACGCCGGCTCATCGCTGCTCTGCTTCGTGCCGCCGCCGGCGTCTTCGAACAGCGGAGAATCATCAAACCGCTTGGCCGACTGCGCCGGTGGCTGCGTTTGCGCAAGTGATCTGGCGGTAAGTTCGCTGATTCTCAAGAGCGGCGTGCCGACGATGAATCGTACGACCTCCGCCTCTTGGATCTCGGTGTCGATGTCATCGGGAGGATTTTCGTCCGAGGTCGGCGCGTCGCGCACGACGCACGAAATCACCACGATCACCACCAGCACGTGCGCTGCTGCGCTGCCGGCGTAAAACGGACCCGATTTCCTCGCCCAGCTGCGGAGGCGCGCCCCTCCCGTTCGCACGGCGGCAAATCGGGTTTTCAGGAAATCAAGGGAACGCATCATGGACACAAAAAAAGCTGCGGCACACGGAGTGTGCCTGCTACATTACGCGGCCGACTTCACGGCTGGCGCCTGCTGTCGCTTTGCTTCGCTTAGTTGCAGCAGCATGAGCTCTGTCACGGATTCAATGCGCCGCAGCGAATGCCGGATGTGCATCTTAAGCACGCCATCGGCGAACATCGCGGGAATGGCCACGATCAGGCCAGCGGCGGCGGGTGTCAGGATCGCCAGCACGTCCGGGGGCGTCGTGGCCAGCGGCGAGTTGGCCGTCAGTCCGCCCGCATGTCCCGCCAGGGCCACTTGCATCAGGTCGAAAAGCGTCCCCAGCAGACCGATCAACAACGAGCACTGGCCGATCGCTCCCAACAGTCCCAGTTGTCCTTCGAGTCGCACGCGCTCGTGCCCTTTGGCGACGCGCATCGCGGCGGTCATCGCGCGGAAGCCTTGCGGCACTTGACTCAATCCGGCGGACACGACCAATGCCAGGCTGGCTCGCGACCGGGCGGCGATCGCACGCGCTCGCGGCAATTCGCCGGCATGCAGTGCCTGCAGCAGTTGTCGGGCGAACAGGTCGGCATCGATGCGCGTGTGCGCAAAAAACCACAGGCGGTCGCTGATAATCGCCACGCCGACAATGCTGGCGACAAACAGCAATCCAAGCACGCACTCGCCGCCAATCCGCGCCGCCTCAAGCATCACCTGGTGCAACATGATAGGCAGAACTTCCTTGTTTCCAAACCATTCCCCCTCCCCTTGGGAGAGGGTCAGGGTGAGGGTGCACACCGTCAGACCTGGTCGCGACAATCATGCCCCCCTCATCCCCGTCCTGGGCGCCCCCTGGGTGCCAAGGGAGAGGAAGTCACAGGACTGGCAACCTGCCAGCACCCAATTTCGGGCCGCGAAGAATACCTGTAAGTCAAGGGAGCGTCAATGCCTACAGCGAGCTGAGGGATGCCCCCTTAAGGCTCATGCAGTCGCTTTCGCCAGTATTCGGGATCGCGACGAATCTTGTCCCTCACTGCACGACCTTCACATGCGGCAGCGATTTCTTGAACGCCTCGACGCCGGCGGGCGTGATTTGGGTGAACTTGATTTCCAGGTCTTTGAGCTTGCCCAGGCCCTGCAGCTTGGCCAGCCCGGCATCGGCGACTTTTGTGTTGCTCAGCACGAGCGACTCCAAGTTGGTGAGGCCGGTGAGGTTCTCCATGCCGGCGTCGGTGATGGCGGTGCTGTCAAGATTCAGGTACTTGAGCGACTTCAGGTTCTTGAGCGTGGCAAGGCCCTTATCGGTTACTCGGGTGCTCCACAGGTCAAGGCGTTCCAAGTTTTTGAGGCCGGCCAGATGCTCCAGGCCCTCGTCGCTGACTTGCGTTTCGGCGCAGTCGAGGATCACCAACCTGTCGAGACCGGCCAAATTTGCAAAGCCGGCGCCGTTGATGCTCGTGCCGCGCAGCTCAAGTCGCTTTAATTTCTTGAGGTTTGCCAGGTGCTCAAGACCGGCGTCGGTCACCGCGATCGAACGCATCAAATACAGTTCGTCGAGATCGCGAAGACCGGCCAGACTTGCCAGTCCCGAGTCGCTCAGGGTGCTGTCTTCGCAGCCGAGGCCTTTGAGTTTTTTGAGCGCGGCCAGGTGGGCTATGCCGGCGTCGCTGATCGCCGGGCAGCGAAACTTGAGCCGTTCGAGCGTGGGAATTTCCGCGAGCGTGGCGAGGCCCATGTCGGAAATCAGCACGCAGCCGCGCAGGTCGAGTGCCCGCAGCTTCGGCATGGCCTTGAGGTATTCCAAACCAAGATCGGAAAAATTGTTGTAGAGCAGCGCGAGCTGTTCGAGATGCTTCATCTGGGCGATGGTGGCCAGCGCGGCGTCCGTCAAATAGGTGCTGCGCCGCAGGTTGATACTCTTGAGCGCGGTTAGCGGTTTTAGTTTTTCGACACCGTCGTCGTTGAGATCGGTGTTTTCGAGCGTGAGGTCCTTGAGGTTCTTAAGTGCCGCAAGATGATCGAGACCGGCGTTCGAGATCTCCGCGCCCCAAAGCACGAGCTTCTCCAAACTTGGCAGGCCCCGGAGATGGGCCAGATCTTCGTTGCTGACGCTCAGTTCGGCGAGGTCGAGGGTCACCACGTGCCCGGCGTCGTTCCTCTTAATCCGTCCGCCAATCGCTTCCACGGCCGCGATGGCGGCCGGATCGTCTTCCGCGGCGAGGGCGGGCGAAGTGGCAAGCGCGCCGACAGCAGCGAACACGAGAACGAGGCTGTGGCCAAGACGATGCATGCGATTACACCTCGTACCCCGCCGGATAGGTGGGCTTCACCAGCGACATCACCTCAGGGGCATTTGTCGCCACCAGGTTCTTGGCGTCCCACTCGATCTTCTTGCCTGTGCCGGCGCCGGGCGCTGCCCACACGGCCAGATTGCCCAGCAGAATCACTTCGGTCAGCGGACCCGCGTAATGGGTGAAGTTGGAAACCGGCTCCGGCCCCCCCTTGATGCCGTTGGCAAACTCGGTGAAATGGCCGGGCGATTTGGTCCATTCGACCTGCGGCTTCTCGATGCCGCCATAGAGTTTGATGCCATTCTCGGCATAGTCGCCCGGGGCATACAGCTTTCCCTTCTCGCCGATGACCAGCACGCCACTGGCCGCGGGATTCTCGCCGTCGAGCAGTTCCTTGCCGGGCTTCTTGCCGCCGTCGTACCACATGCAGTTCAACCCGTCGCGTTGACCATTCGCCGGGAACTCGAACGTGATAATCGACCACTTGGGATAGCTGTCGCGATTGTGGCCCGAGGTCTCGGCGACGACCGTTGTGGGATCTTTCAGCGCAAGGCCCATGTACGGCATGTTCACCGTGTGGCAGGCCATGTCTCCCAGCGCGCCGGTGCCGAAGTCCCACCAGCCGCGCCATGCGAAGGGATGGTACCCCGGACCATAAGGTCGTTGCGGAGCCACGCCCAACCATAAATCCCAATGCAGGTGCTTGGGCGGATCGGATGGAGTGGGTCGTGGACCTCCTTGTGGCCAGATGGGCCGGTTCGTCCAGATGTGCACCTGACTGATCTTGCCGAGCACGCCTGACCGCAGCACCGCGGCCGCCTCGCGAAGCGGGTCGTTGGCGGTCCCCTGATTTCCCATCTGGGTGACGAGCTTCTTGTCGCGGGCGACCTCGCCCAGGCGGCGTGCTTCGTAGATCGTGCGGGTCAGCGGCTTCTGGCAGAAGCAGTGCTTGCCCATGTTCATTGCCTTGATGGCGGCGGGAGCATGCATGTGGTCGGGTGTGCTGATGGTGACCGCGTCGATCTCGCCCCCCATTTTGTCGAGCATCTCGCGAAAGTCGTTGAAGCCCTTGGCGCCTTCGAACTTCTTGAGTGCGCCGTTCAAGGTGTTGTCATCGACGTCGCAACAGGCCACCACTTTGCCGTGGCGTCCGGCATCGTCCGAATCGCTTTGGCCCTTGCCACCCACGCCAATGCAGCCAAAGCGAATCGTTTCGATGGCGGACGTGCTGGCCTTGGCTTCAAGTCCGGCGGCAACGAAGTAGCCGGCGCCGATCATGGCCGATGTTTTGAGAAATTCACGACGATCGTTGCGATTACTCATACAAACGAACTCCATTGGAATTGGGAAGGATTGGCTTGACCGCGGGGCGCGGGGAGGCAGGAGCACAAACGACCGATATCTCGTCGGCGATCCCGCGAACAACCCCTTGACGATACACGCTGGCAATGCCCCCCGCAATCGGTTGCAACGCCGGGGAAAAAACCGTTTTTGAGCCGTGCCGCTTCGACCGGCTTGCCTCGCCGTCGAGCATTCGAATGGCGGGCCGCAGCGGATGATGCCCCAGGGCGTGTCGCCTTTCACGGGTCGGGGACAGGCTCCTTTTCCCGGCGAATTTGCGAGCGCTGCATCCTCCTGCTGAGTGGTTGTCGAACGTGTTTCCCGGGAAAATGTGCCCCTCGCTTTGCCGCGAATGGTTACCCAAAAAAGTCCCCAGCCCTTTAGGCACGGGGCGGGACGTTGTTATGATGAGTAGCATTGCAAGCCTGGATCGGTTCCTGGCTCCACACCCCTACTCACGGAAATCCATTCCGATGCTGACGCAAGCCCAATCATTGACTGCTGGACCTACTCGTCTTGAGCCAAGGGAGCGGGCCCGGTTTGACGAGCTTGGCTATCACTTTCCCATTCGCGTGCTCGACGACGAGCAGACGGAGCAATGGCGACGCAAGTTTCTCGATTACCGTCGATTATGCCACGCGCAGCTAGAGCAACTTCCCATCAGCCAGCACTATCAGTTTTTCTCGGAAACGCATTTCGTGGCCGGCTGGGTGCACAAGATCGTCACGCATCCGCGCGTCTTGGATGCTGTGGAAAGTCTGCTGGGCGAAAACCTCTTGGCTTGGAACACCAACTGGTTCGCCAAGATGCCCGGCGAAAAGACCTTTGTGAGTTGGCATCAGGACGGCATGTATTGGAAGCTGGCGCCGTTCAAGGTCGTTACCGCATGGGTTGCGCTGAGCCCCAGTCTTGCTACCAATGGATGCATGCGGGTGATTCCCGGCACACACCTGCAGCCGGCCCTGCCCCACACCGAGACGTACAGTCCGGACAACGCGCTATCGCGGGGTCAGGACGTTGCCCAAGCGGTGGATGAATCGCGGGCCGTCGATATCGAGCTGCAGCCGGGCGAGATGTCGCTGCATCACCTGTGGATCGCCCACGGTTCACGGGCCAACAGCTCCACGGACACGCCGCGCATTGGCCTCGCCATTCGTTACGTTTCGACGGAAGTGCAGCAAGAAAGCCCGACCAAACCGTTGGCGCTGTTGGTGCGAGGCCGCGATGATTACGGCCACTTTGAACTCCTGCCGCCTCCCTCGCATGAAGACCTTCGCCCCAACGATCCCGAGCACCGGGCGATCGTTCAGCGTATTCGCAGCAGCCTGATGCAGGACGCTGCGGCAAAACCTTGACATTCTCGGAGAAATCCGGGGGATTTTTCCCCTTGCCGGGGTCCCTGGGTCGATCTCGGCAGCAGGTCGCTATTTCGTCAAAAAACGTGCCCCGCTATTATGGGGCAGCATGTTGGGATATCGCATAGAACACGACTCGATGGGGGATGTCCGCGTCCCGGCCCAGGCCTATTACGGCCCCCAGACGCAGCGCGCCATCGAGAATTTCCCCATCTCCGGCTATCCGCTGCCGGCAGCGTTGATTCATGCGCTGGGATCCGTCAAGTACGCCGCCGCCGTGGCCAATCGCGACCTCGGCAAGTTGATCGGCACGGGCCAATCGCGTCTCGACGCCAGGCAGGTCGAGGCTTTGCTGACCGCGGCCCGCGAAGTGGCCGAAGGGAAGTTCGACGAGCAGTTTCCGCTGGATGTCTTTCAAACCGGTTCGGGCACTTCCAGCAACATGAACGTGAATGAAGTGATTTCCAATCGCGCGATTGAACTCTTGGGGGGCGACCGATTTGCCAAGGACAAGCCGGTCCATCACAACGATC
>SXHT01000006.1 GCA_005773095.1 Planctomycetaceae bacterium | reverse complement strand
TGCGGGGTTTTCCGCGGCCAGTTCGCAGCGGCTGTACTCACCGGTGATTGTCGACGGCGAGTACGCGTACGCCACCGTGAACGTGGAGTTGCAGCAGAAGAACCCGCATTCGCTTTTCTGGTGGATGAAGCGGCTGATTGCCGTGCGGCAGAATTATCCGGCATTCGGGCGTGGCGACTTTCGGCCGCTGTTGTCGAACAATCCCAAGGTGTTGTCGTTCACGCGCCACTACGAGGGGCAAACGATGTTGGTCGTGGCCAACCTCTCGCGATTCACGCAATTTGTGGAGCTGGATTTATCCCCCTTTGCGCCGTGTCGTCCGGTCGAGGTGTTTGGCCGGACACGGTTGCCAGGTGCGACGGCGTCGCCGTATCCGCTGACGTTGGCGCCGCATGTGTTCCACTGGTTTTTGCTGGAATGCCAGCCGGAATCGCCACGCCTGCCGCTCGACACAAGAAAGTTCATGGTGACCGGCGACGGATTCGATATATTTCAAGGCCGGAACAAGACCGCCTTCGAATCGCTGCTCACCCGGCAACTTCCCGATAAAAGCTGGTTCGCCGACAAGTCGCGGTTTGTGACCGGGGTCCGCATCGACGACGTTGTGCCAATGTCGAAACGCGATGCGGACAGTCCGCTGGTGCTGCTGCTGTTGCGAGTTGAGTATCGCGATGGAGAGCCGGGCGCGTATCTGCTGTTGGCCGGTGTCGCTTGGGGGGATGCCGCCGCGCAGATCTTGGAGCGATCGCCGGAAACTGCGCTTGCGCACTTGCGCGTGCGCGAGCATGGGCGGGAGGGCATTCTGTACGATGCCAGCGCCGATCAGAACAGTCGGCTTAACCTGCTGGAAATCGTGCGGCGTGAGCGTCATGTACGCGGTTCTAGTGGCGCCGTGGTGGGTTCACGGAATGAGGCGTTATTGCCGCTTGTATCGCCGGCGGTGAGAAGTCTGGCCGACGGCGCCGTCCCCGCGCAAGCGGCGATGGTGGCAGCGGTCTTTGACGATTGTCAGATTCTCAAACTGTACCGCCGCATTGAACCCGGCGCGCATCCCGAGCTGGAAATAGGCAGTCTGCTGGGCAATCGGGCCCTGACCGGCCATGTTCCGCGGTTGTTGGGCTCGATCGAATATCGCCGTGGCGATGACGATCCGACGACCTTGGCGGTCGTGCAAGAATTCGATCCGCAGGCCCGCTCCGCCCGGCAGCTCACGCAGGACTGGGTTAGCCGTTTCAGCGAGGCCGTGCTGGCCTTGCCCGAAGAGCGGCAGACCGACTGGATGCGACTGGAAAAGAGAACGCTCTGGCAGATGGCGGAGGCGACGCCACCGGAAGCTGTGAAGGAGTTGTTAGCCGGCTTTCTCGACCACTGCTTATTGCTGGGACAGCGGCTCGCGGAGTTTCACCTGGCGATTGCCGCCAGCGACGACGCGCGCTATGCACCGGAGCGTTTCTCAAAATTCTTTCAGCGATCGTCGTATCAAACCGCGCGCAAGCTGCTCTTGCAGACGTTTGAGGCGCTGAAGGGGATGCGGTCGTCGCTGCCGGAAGACGCGCATGGGCCGGCCGGCGAGCTATTGGGAAAAGAGCGAGAGTTGTTGGAGGCTTTTCGCGCCATCCTGCAATCGCCAGTCTCCGCTTTGCGCATTCGCTGTCACGGCAGCTTGAATCTGGGGCAAGTATTTTTCACGGGCAAGGATTTTGTGTTCAGTGAATTCGAACACGTCTTGGGGCGTTCGCATGCCAAGCGCCGGATCAAGTGTGCGTCGCTGGCAGACCTCGCGGGTCTGGTGTACTCGCTGCACACGGTGGCGGTCAAACTGGCGCCCAAGACGGAGCAGTTTGGGGTTCACACGGCACACGCCTCGGCGGTGTTGCATCAGGCGCTCGAAACCTGGTATCGCTGGAGCAGTTCGGCGTTATTCAAGGGCTACCTGGAAGCTGTTCATCTCCCCTCACCGCTTGCGGGAGAGGGGCCGGGGGTGGGGGGGTACTGCCTCGTGCCGAAGCAGTTGAGCGAGCGAGAAGTGCTGTTGCGATTCTATTTGCTGGAGCGAGCCGTCTCGGAGCTCGCCGATGTTCTGTCCCGCGATCCCGCCAACGCCGCAATCCGTCTTGGCGGCGTGCTGGAGCTATTGGCGATGTGAGCCAATTTTCGATGATCGCCCGATTCGAGGATGCTGCGGTTCGTTTGTCGGATGCGTAGCCGTTCACAGTCCAAGAGCGCGGGGGACAGGCACATTGTCCCGGGAACCACGTTGGATAACCTCCTGACAGAACGATGCACCTTGCGCGAATTCGCCGGGAAAATGAGCCCGTCCCCGGCCCGTGAACGGTTACCGGACCGTTTCCACGGCGAAGAACTTAACTTCATCGTTCATCGAGGATTGCAACGGGAAACGACTGCAGGACTTCGCGAGCGGCCAGATACGGGTTGCCGGATTTGTCGGTATGGGTTGTGATGCGTTCATCCGTGAAGAGATTTCTCCATACGCTCGGCGACCCTTCGGGAAGCGCGATCGACGTTCCCTCCCACCAGTCGGCGGCGGGCCAGCCGGAGGCCTCGGTGGAGAAGGGAAACGCGCGCACGGCCTGGCAGACAAACCGCGGCAGGACAAACAATGCTTGATTGCGGCCATCGCGGCGACCAAAAGCGATGACGTGGTTCGCCTTCTCGCCGCTTGCAGCGAGGGGTACGTACCCTCCCGCGAACAGGCCTGGATTGGCCCGGCGAAATCGCAAACCGCAAGCGGTCACAAAAAGTTTAAGGCGCCCGTCAGGCCAATGAGGCAGCAGCTCCCGGGCCGCGGCGCCGACGCCCAGCTCAATTGCCTGGTCGATTTCGCCGAGCAATTGTCCGCGGCGCGAAAAGTCCACGGGCCGACGATTGTCGGGGTCGACCAGTTGGAAGTCCCATAATTCAGAGCCTTGATAGAAATCGGGCACGCCGGGCACCCCCAGTTTGAGCACGAGTTGCACGAGCGAGTTAACAAAGCCGGCATCGGCGATGCCCCGGGCAAATACATCGAGGTTCTCACGGAAGGGCCTGTTGGCCGGATCGAGGATTCGCTCGATGAATGTTCGGATGCCATCTTCATAGAGCGTTTGCGGGTTGAGCCAACTGGTGTGGTTCTTGGCTTCGCGGAGCGCCTTCTGGAAATACAGCACGACACGGCCCAGATACTCGTCGTCGAGTGGCCCGACGAACGACGGACGAATGGGCCACGTGCCGACGAGCGTTTGATAAATCAAGTACTCCTCGTTGGCGTCGGGAACAAGGGTGCCTTCCAGCTCACGGCGCGAATCAGCGTTCATCTCGCGCCAGCGCAAGATTGCCGATTCCCATTCGACGGGCACTTCCGCCAGCACATTCAGGCGGGCGCGAAAATCTTCGCCGCGTTTGGTGTCGTGCGTGGCCGTTGCCGACATCGATTGGGGCCATTTCTCAGCCCTTTCGACCATCGAGTTATGGAACTGCTCGACCCACAGCGGGGCGCCGACGGGACTGCCGCCGACTTCATTGAGCGAGGCCAGGGGGTAGAAGCGGTAGCAGGCCGTATCTTCCATGCCTTTGGCCATCACGGGACCTGTGATCTGCTGGAACTTGAGCACGAATTCACGGCGCATCGCGCGGTTGTCGTCGCTGATCCCCGGCGGATCCTCCAGCAGCAAAATCGATCCGATAAAGTCAAAGAAGGATGGCGTCATGGCGGGATTGCGGCGTTTGGCCCAGCGCACGGCTTCGACAATCCGCCCGCGATCGTCGTCACCCACGGTCGCGTCGGAGGGTCGCACGTAGGTGCGATACAGCGGAAAACAGGCCACCACTTCGCGCAAAGCGCGGTGCAACGCGGGGCGCGTGAAATCGCTCGACCGGCGGTGCTGCTCGGCAATCCGCGAAAGTTGTTGCGAAAGCACGTAGATTTCGCTGGAGAGCGAACTGGCGAGGATCGTGCGTTTGCTGTCGTACAGCACGTCGGTAAACAGCGGCGGATTGCCGGCGAAACGCTCGTAGATTTCCCGCAGCCGCTTGATGCCCTCGGCGTCAAGCATAACGCGCGTGAGCGTGTTCAGCAGGTCGTAGCCGGTAGTCCCCTGCACGGGCCAATCCTCGCGCAGCGATTCATCGGAGCCAAGGATCTTTTCGACGACCAGGTAGGGGGGCGAGCCCAGGCCGTTGATGGCGCCCGCGCGGCTGGCATCAGGCACAAGCGCCGACGCGGCGAGCGTCTGCAAGTACTGGTGCGGGTCGCGCAGGCCGTCGGCGTGGTCGATGCGCAGGCCCGTCACCTGCCCTTGCCGCACGGCCTGCAGAATCCTGGCGTGCACGGCGTCGAACACGTCCGGGTCTTCCACGCGAATGGCGGCGAGCGTATCGACGTCGAAGAACCGGCGGTAGTTAATTTCGTCGGTGGCCACGCGCCAATAGCACAAGCGATACGGCTGCTCGGCCAGGAACTCTTCGAGGGCGTCAAAGGTGTGCGATTCGCCCGGCGCGCCATTGAGCTCGAAGAGAATCTGGTCGAGCGTCGCGCGAACGACGTCGCTCCCCTGCACGAGCGTGGCAAGCGACAACTTCAGCGAAGGCATGGCGCGCTGCCGCTGATCGATGTTTTCGGGGCTCGAGTCTCTGCTGACGGGCAGCGCCAAGAGGACCTCGATCAACCCATTGAGCGTGTCAAAATCGGCGCTGCCGATGGTCAGATTGTCGGCGACCAGCTTGGCTCGGACACGTGCCAGAATGGATGCCCAGCTGCGAGGATCGGTGGGCAACGATTTCTCAAAGTAGCTGACAACGAATACTCCGTCTCTGTACTTAAGTTGAAGCTGCCCGTCCTCCAGCACCTGTCCGAACTGATTGCCGAGGGTTGCCAACAGAACCTTGCCGTGCATGGCCGCCTTGGGCGGCGACCAGTCGATATCAAAAAAGCGGGCGTAGGCCGAGCACTGGCCGTGCGTGAGCACGTCGCGCCACCAGCGGTTGTTGAGGTCATCGATGCCCATGTGGTTGGGCACCACGTCAATCACGAGTCCCATCCCTTGGACGTGCAGCTCGGCGGCAAGCGCAGCGAAATCGTCATCCGTGCCCAGGCTGGGATCGAACTGCTCGGGATCAATGATGTCATAGCCGTGCGTGCTTCCTTGCACCGCGCGCAAGACCGGCGAGAGGTACAGGGCTCCAATTCCGAGCCGGCGAAAGTAGGGCACGAGAGCCCGCACGGCCGCGAACGTGAGATGACCACTCAGTTGCAGCCGATAGGTGGACGACGGAGCATGGGGGCTGATGCGGTTCACCGTTGCCAGGCAGCCGGGAAGATGGTTTTGGGTGGGAAATGAGCGCCAATAAGCGACCATCAATGTAGGCCGACGGCGGCCAGGCAGCAAATGAGGTGCCGGCGGAAGTCTTGAGATAACTCGGCACTACGGCCGAATCGACTGCCACGACAGGTCGAAGATCCAGTTGCCGACGCGGTTCCGTGAGCGCTCTAATCGGAAGCGGCAATTGAAGGTAGGGGAGAACTGAGCACCGCTTGAATCGGCGGCTTGCAGCACGAAGGCAGAGTCGCCGCGGACGTAAACTTGGAACTCTAACTTCTCTCCACGTGCATCGGCCAGCCAAAATTCGTTCACGCCTGCCGCGAAATAAACCGGGGGAAGTCGTCGCACGTCTTTGGCCACGGAACTGTCACTGACGATCTCCACGATCAGATCGGGGGGACCTTCCAGCTCCACAAATTGATCAGCCGCCTCGGTGGCATTCGGCACGAGCTTTACCCGCCCCGTCTCCAGGGAATCATAGCTGACCACGACCACGTCGGGTTCAACCGAGAGATTGGCGCCGGGACAGCACACACGGGTACTGTCCACAAACACGTCGCCCAGCGACTGCTTGCGCGCCAACTGATGCAGGACGCTGCTAATTTCCGTCTTGAGAGTACCGTGGCAATAGAGATTCTCGGGAGACATATCCACCTCAATACGATCTCCAAGAAAGTCGATTCGTCCGGTCTCAGGGAAATGGGGCGTTTGCGTCCACATGCGGAATTCGGCCAGCGAGCCGATGTTCAGCGGCAGCTCAACACGGTTCTCAAAGGACACGATCGTGGACATTGAAGGGCTCGTGGTGCGGTTAGCAAACGAAACCTCTTAAGTATAGCCGCGAATCGCCAGTGGATCCACGTGAGGGTCCACCCTTCCAGGGCCAATCAGTTATCCGCTGTAGGGCCGGCTGTGCCGGCCGGATTCGCGTGACTTTCCCATCCACGGCCGGCAAAGCCGGCCCTACCAGGTTGCGGAATGTAAAACACTGATTGGCCGTGTCCACTGTCCCAGCCAACGGGCTGAAAGTCTCACCGCTTGGGCGGATTGGCTTCGCGGACCACGGCGCCGTAGTCGTCGCTGAGAATCAGCAGCGCGAACTTGTCGGCGAAATCCAACTCGTTGGTGTTCAGCGAGCTGTAGTCGAAGCGGCCCCGCAGGTCGGTGTAGCCGTCTTTGTAGAACTGCACGCTGCCGTCTTTCATGCGGGCGTACGCCTTGACATACACCTTCGCCAGTGGCGCGGCGTCCTTGCCGTGCGTCACCCGAAGCTGGCCGTAGTTCTCAATCACCTGCACTTTGAGTGCATTCGAGTAGTACGCATGCGATTGCGCCACGCCGCCCCCCACAATCTCCACCAGCACGTTGCTGTCGGCCAACTTTGCGGGCAATGGGAACTCGTGGCTCGTGCCCTTGGCGGGAAGCTTGACGATCTCGCTTGAGTTGGGCAGGATATTGCCGTACTGCTTGGATTCGCTCTGCACGAACGGATTGCGGCTAAACAACAGCTCGACATCCATCAGGTAATAGTTGACCTGCACCTCCGTGAGATTCTGGAAGCTTAGTTTGATTTTTCTGGCTTCAATGGTGAACTCCAGCCCGGCGGATGCTGCGGCCTGGCTGGTTTGCACCTGCGTGCGGTCTTCATCGTCGCCCACCTTGACGTCGCGATTGCCGATCTCGTCGGCTTGGTTGACCACATTCATGAACGCTTCTCGCCAACGATCAATCGGATAGTCGGCGTACCGATCGGCGATCTTGCGGGCGGCGTCCGGCTGGCCTTCGTAGAAGCCGAGATAGGCCGTGAAATAGTCGTGCTGTATGCGCGTGGCAAGCTGGTCGACCTTGACCCGGCCGAAGAAGCCAATCGCCTCTTCGACGCGGTCTTGCAACAGCAAATAGTAGGTGACTGCCATCAATTCCTCGTGACCCAGCGATGCCCGGTAGCTGAGGATCTTCAGCAGCCGCTGATACTGGGCAAGGAAACGGTCGTTGAGGATCTCTCGCTTGCGGCCAAGCCGGCCGACGCGGGCATTTACCAGCGGCTTGTAGTCCATCTGCTCATACAATTTCCGCGCGACGGGATCAATCTTCAAGAGCGGACTATCCAGCCAGTCGCCGCACTGGGCGACGAACTCCCCGGCGAACTGCAGGAACTGGCGGATCGTCGGCGCGTCGTCGTGCTTTACGCCGTAAGACCAAAGCGTGTGATTGTAAACGTGCCTGGCGGCCAACAGTCCGATGACTTTCTTGAAGTAGCCTTTGTCCTTCATTCGCCAGGCGATGCGATCGAGATTGACCTGCAGAATGTGCTGACTGGTGAGGAATTCGAGCACGTCCTCTGGGCTGCCGTGCTGCGAAATGTAGTCCCAAGACTGTTTGTCGATGTTCGTCAGTTCGCGGACGACGTTGAACTCAAAGGGGGCCGCGAAGGCCAAGACCTCGCTGCCAGCCGCCACTTGCACGGGATAGTGGGCGAATTTTCCGGGTGCCGGGAAGTAGAAGAAATACTCGAGCGTTTGCGTGTGGTAGGGCTGCAAATCGAGATGCACGCTGCGCGTATACTGCCCGTTTTGCACGGGCAGCGCGCCGCCGGGAATTTGCAGCAGAACGTCGATCTTCTTGCGCGACGAGGTGGGATTCGTGATTACCAGATGGCAGCCGTAGACCACATCGACGAGAAATTCCTCGCTGACGAACTTTTCGACTTGTTCGCCACTCACCTGGCGATAGCGGTCGCCGTGACGGAAGAAATTCTGGCTCACCAGAATGGCCGCGTGCTCCGCCACCTTGTCGGCCGGCTGGATCTCCTCGTGGTAGACGATCATCGGACTGCCGGCGGTGAGCGTCGTTTTCGCTCCGTCGAAAACCGTTTTGTGTTCTTTGGCTTCAAATGGCAGATCCAGCAGTGCCAGGGCCATAAGCATTTCTGGAAAGTTGTGCGTCGCATCGGCTGTACTTTTCGCGAGGAACGGCTGCGCCGGGTCATGGGCCGCGTAGTCTTGCCAGAACGAATTGACACTGATCAAGGCCGGCGTCTGCTGGTCGATTGGCAAATGGTAATAGTTGCTCTCGACCCATTCCATCGTCTTGTCGAGCTTCTGGTAATACTGCGCGACTCCGCCGAGTCGTTTGGTCTCATCCGAGTAGTCCTCTTCGGACTCGGACCCCTCTTCCTTGGCGTCTTTTGATTGCTTGAAGCGTTTTCGTGCCGCTCGGCCGTCGCGGAATTGCTCGTCGCGCTTTTTGCCCCCCTCGGCTTCGCCGGATCTTGCTTTCCCCGACGCGCTGGAGGCGGGGGCTGACGCCGGGGGTTGGTCGGCCGGTGCATCGCCATTTGTCGCTTCTTCGGCGGGCGCCTCGGCGGCACCTTCCTGCTTTTCCAGCAACTTCACCTCATCTAGGGCTTCAGTCGCGCTCCGCAGACCCAGTGCGTCGCTGGTGTCGAGCGCATTCCCCTTGAGCGCCGTTTCGAACAGATGCTTCAACCGATCCGGGTCGGGTGGCAGCAACTCGAATTGCTCCCGCACGAGCCGGGCGGTAATCGCCTGCTCGCCTTCAATGCGCTGGGCCAGCATTATGCGCTCGAACGTATTGAGCTGCTCAAAGTCCCACGACTTAAGAAAACTCGCTAAGTCCTCATTCAGCAACCAATGATCGACGAACTGCTTTTCCTTCTTATTGGCCAGATAGGGACGGACGGCTTTGTCAAAAAACTCCGGGTCCTTTTTGGCCAGGAAGAAGTGCATCTCGTGGCTGGCATACTTCCCGTACCTCTCGCGCTTCTCTTCCGGCTTGAGCGACCCCCAATTGCGCACGAAGTTGAACTCCGCCAGCTTCGCGTCGTTGTTGAGCGCGGCATAGAGCATGTAAACCCTCGCCAGCGTGTCGTACAGTTCGAACCGTGTGCTCGTAATGTCCGAAATCACGAGGCTCTCGCCGGCCGAGAGCACGCTGATGCGTTTCTGCTGTGTGTAATGCTGTTTGGGATCGAGCCCCTTGGCGAGTCGCAGGTCGAGATAGTCGGCTTTGACTTCCGGGAGCGAGACAAGGCGGCTGGCCGTGTTCTGCGGATCGACGGCCAGAAAGATCAGCTCCTGGTGAGGACCGAGGTCTTCGCGCTTGATTTCCAGCACGCCGTCGTCATTCGCCGCAAGATTCGCTTGTACCAGCGAACTGGCGGCCAGGAAATCGAGATCGGCGAAGTCGGCATTGCCCTGCTTGCCACGGGCATTTCCCCCGTAGCTACCCAATAGGACTGTTTTATGCTGGCCACCGACCCGCCCCTCAAAGTCCTCGCCCCCTTGAGCGACCTGTTGCCCTGCCTCGGTGCTGCGAATCGCCCACGGATTCAACAGCAGACCTGGCCGTTCGAGCATGTTGCCCGGATACTTTTTGGCAAACTTGCGGTCGATGATGTAGCGATACTCGTCGCCGATGTCGCGACCGCCGATGTACTGCGACTCGACCCGCGGCGTGGTGAAGTGACTCGGCTGCGGGACGCCGCGAGCCAGACTGGCGTATGCCGAATAGGCGGGCTGGAAACGGGTCGCGAACACATGCACTCGGGCCACCGGTGTGGCGTTTTGCAAGGTGAGCTTGACCGTCTTGTCAGTCACTTCCACCGGCAACAGTTGCAACGGCCTGGTGTTGCGCAGCTCAAGCCCGCGATAATCGCCCAGGATGTAACCTTCGCGGCGAGTCCCTTCAGTTACGCGCAGCTCAATCTGGGTGGCCGTGCGTTTGAGCAGCAGCGAATAATCACCCGGCGGAAGTTTGCCGATCTTCAGCAAGCCGCCATCGATGGCAATATTCTCGAACCGATCGGTGACATACTTGTCGCCGCGGAGTTCCAGCAGTGAGAGTTCCGAGCGGTCGGCTTTTTGCTTGCTTCCCATGTAGGGCACTTCGATTACGTCGTCGTCGGCGCCGTGCATGGCTTGTGGATACGTATGTTCGTCATTGCGAATGGGCCAGGTGTGGGCGACCCCCTGCGGCGACGTGGCGGTGACGCTGGCAACGCCTGGCAAAGAACCGAGGACTACGCGGCCGCGGGGGCCCGTTTGCAACGTGACGTTCACCGGCTGCGTATAGTCGCGGAGCTTGAACGCGAAGTTCACCGCGCGGTCCGGCTTTGCCTCCCCCGTCTTACCCAGCAGATCGACCGCGTAGACTTCGCCCATGCGGGCAAAGTGCAGATCCTCCGTTTTGTCGGTGCGATCGATCTCGTTGAGCGCGAAGGTTTGCTCGATGGCCAGGTCTTGCTTCTTGTTCTGGCTCTGGTTCTTAACGCGTGCCAGCAGCACAAAGCGGATGCTTGCCAGCCGCTGCGGCACCTGGAACTCGTACGTCGTTTCGCGATCCTCGTGCAGCTTGAAGTCCGCCACTTCCTTGGTCGTGACGACCCCGTCGATATCGGTGGAGGTGATGGCCAGTCGCACGTCTTCCAACACTTTGCGCGTGACGGGCGTGCCGCTGAGCCACAACTGGGGTCGCACCAACAGCAAGGCGGTGCGACGGGCAATCAACTCTTCACGATCCACATAAAATCCGCCGCGAAGCTCGTACTGCTCGGCTTGCTGCTCGAAGGATTCCAGCGAAGAAAATCCCCCGTCGCCAAGCACGATCGGTTGGCGGCCCGGCTGATGCGTGAAGGGAACGACGATGTCCCCCTCTTTGTCGGGCTGGTACAGCGTGCCGGCCATCCACAGCGTGGCCTTGGGCGCGGGCTTTTTGTTCTCATCGAAGACCGTGAAAATTTGCCCGGCGACGCTGGTGCGGGTAACGAACTGCAGCTTGCCTTTGCGGACGAGTGCCCGGCTGGCTTTGCCGTTGCCGATAAAGTCGATCACGTACACGCCGCGGTGGTTGAGCGAGGGGAAGTCGAAGTGCCGCAGCACGCGGCGCAGCGGCGGTTCCTGGTATGTGTGCGTTTTCTCTTCGTTGGCGACAAGGCCGTCGAGATTGATGTCGGTATCGACTTCCTTGAGGTGCTGGCGATAAAAGTTGCGAGCGTTGATCTCAAAGACTTTAACGATCAGCGTGTCGACGTTCTTTACGTGCAGATCAACCGAAACGGGCTCATCGGCCGCGAACTCCGTCTTGTTGGTGAAGGCGAAATCAAGATCGATCCGTTCCTTGAGTTGCTGGTACAGCTCAGGGGGGAGCAGTGAGTACCACTTTTCCGCATCACCCAGACCGCCAACGATCTTGGTTTCGGCGAATACACGCTTCAGGTATTGATCGTTGATGTACGGTGCAAAGACCGCGTAGTCCTTGGCGGCGACGAAGAAATGCATCAGATAGCTGCGGACCAGCGGTTCATCATCGCCGATCGGCGGCAGCAGCGTGGTCGGCGCAAAGTCTTGCTGCAAATTGACCGCGTGCTGGCGACGCTCGACAGGCTGCATGTACTTGGGTTCGACGTAGCTCGTTTGCTTGGGGAGTTTGAGGTACTCGATGAAGCGTTCCAGATCGTATTTTCCGAGCTGCCGATCGAGCACGAGCTGGTGGTAGCGCACGTGCGCCTTGAGCGAGTTGTGCGCCGGTGAAAGGGTCCGCGCAAACTTCCACAGTCGATTCAGGTAGGCCGCCAGGGCTTCGCGGTCCTGCCGCCAGTTGACGTCGCTTGAAGGCTGCAAACGTACCAGGTACGCGTCCACGAAGTTCTGCTGGTTGAGCAGATCTGGCTTGAGCCTGAGCAACTCGTCGAGCTGGGCCAAAAGCAGCCGGCGGTGGATTTCCCATTGACCAAACCCGCCGCTGTTCTCGTGCTGCAAGTCTGCCACGATGAGCTTGGGAAGTTGTGGATAGTCGGGTCGCTGCAAGCGCGACATGAGTTGCCGTCGTTGTTCCGCATTTAACTCAGCCGCCACCAACCAATCGAGGGCCGCATCTTCGAAGCCCTGCAAGGTGTTGGGGAATTGCGCAAAGGCTTGCCTGGTCAGGTTGTCGGCCGAGAGGACCGCAGGATCGAGCGACGTGGGCAGGTTGGGTTTTTGATTTAGCTGTTCGCGCTCGTGATTGAATTGCAGGTTCAGGCGATTGCGAATCAGCTCGAGCGCTCGGGCGGGATTCTGGTTGTAGGTGAGCAGGGCCTGGCGGTTTTGGATTTCAAGCGCGCCGCCCGTCCATTGGTAACGATCGACCCAGGCCTTGAGCGTCTGCTCCACTTTTTCCCATTGCTCGGTGTTCTGGTAATGAAGGCAGTGGTAGTAGTAATAGTCTTCCGTGCCGGGGATAAGTTGCTTAAGTGCGGCGTCTCGATCGCTTGAGAGCGAAAAGCCTTCGATCCAGCCGATCTCGCCTGCCCGTGCCAGGCACGCGGCGAAAGCAAGTTCGCAGAAGCTCAACAAGGCGACGACGCACAAGGTCCGTAGTTTCATAATCAGGATTTCCCCTATCAGGGTTGAGAGCTCGATGCAATTGCCGATCGGCATGGGGATGGAGCAGCCTGGCTGGCGTAGGGTCTGACGAACGCATCGCAGAACCGCCGTTTCTCCCAATTTAGTGGATCCGCGCGCTGTTGCCTTCCGGGCCGCCGCGCAACTTCGACGCTCCCGCCCGGCGGAAAGTTTCCACGGCGGTACCCAGGACGTAACCGTTCACGGGCCAAGAGAGGGGGACAGGCACATTTTCCCGGGAGCCACGTTCGGCAACCACCCAACAGCACGAGACACCTTTCTTGGATTCGCCGGGAAAATGAGCCAGTCCCCGGCCCGTGAACGGTTACCCCAGGACGATGGCAGTCCCTGCTCCACCCCATAAATACTACGTCGCAGCCTGGTTGCCACGGGACGAAGCGTAGACGCTTTTGCAGCAAGCACTTGCGCGATGGCAGATCATTCGGCGGAAGCCCGAAGATCAGGCTCCTTATGTCGGCAAAATTCAAGACGCTCGTCTCCTTGGAGTCAGGCCGGACGGGCCGTGCGCTGGAGGGAGCAACTCGCGGGTGAATCGCACACCATTCCGGGCGCCATCAAAGTCGGTTACGATTGTCGCGTCCTTTCCTCCCGCTTCTGCAATCAAAGGCCGGCCATGAATCACACTCCGCACCGTTGGTATCACGAGCTGACGCGTTACCACTGGTTCGTTCTTATCGTTGCCGCACTGGGCTGGTTATTCGACACGATGGACCAGCAGTTGTTTGTTTTGGCCCGGGTGCCTGCGATGCGTGAGTTGCTCGCTGCAACTCCTGGGGCCAAGGTCGAGAAGGCCCAGGTTGACTTTTACGCCGGCGTCACGACTTCGATTTTTTTGTTGGGCTGGGCCAGCGGCGGATTGTTTTTCGGAGTTCTGGGAGACCGCATCGGACGTGTCAGGACGATGTTAATCACGATCCTGATCTACTCGTTCTGCACGGGCCTGAGTGCGATCTCGCGGGGCTTCTGGGATTTTGCTTTTTATCGCTTCTTAACGGGCCTGGGAGTGGGGGGCGAATTTGCGGTGGGAGTTTCCTTGGTGGCTGAAGTGATGCCCGATCGCGCGCGCCCGTTTGCGCTTGGCCTGCTGCAGGCACTGTCGGCGGTTGGCAACATCACGGCTGCCCTGCTCAGCATCTGGCTGGGGCACCTCGAGGCCGCGGGGGCATTTCAAGATTTGGTGGTTTTCAGCACGCCGGTCAAGGCCTGGCGGATCATGTTTGTGATCGGCGTTTTGCCTGCCCTGCTGGTGATCCTGATTCGCCGAAAGCTGAAAGAACCGGAGCGCTGGGAAGCCACGGCCCATTCGGGAGTCGTGAAACAACGACTTGGTTCCTACGCAGAATTGTTCAGCGACCCCGTGCTTCGCAAGCGGGCCATCGTGGGACTGGTGTTGGCGTTTTCGGGCGTTGTTGGTTTGTGGGGTATTGGGTTCTTCACGCCCGACTTATTCGACGGTGTGCTGCGCGCCTCGTATGCCAAACAAGATATGACGCCGGCGGAAGTCGACGGGAACGTAGCATTCTGGAAGGGCATGCTCTCGGTGATGCTCAATCTCGGCGCAGCAATGGGAATTTATTCCTTTGCCATGGTTAGCCACCATTTTGGGCGCAAGCCGACTTTTGCGATTGCCTTCATTGCCGCGGCGGCCAGCACGGCCGCCGTGTTTTGGTATTTCAAGGAGTTTAATCAGGTGTTCTGGATGATTCCGATCATGGGCTTTTGCCAGCTTTCGCTCTTTGGTGGCTACGCGATCTATTTTCCCGAGTTGTTTCCGACGCGGCTCCGCAGCACGGGCACGTCGTTCTGCTACAACGTGGGGCGGTTTGTCGCGGCCACCGGTCCGCTGGCTCAGGGCGCGCTGGCGGGGCTGCTGTTTGCAGGGTCGGAACATGCGATTCGGTACGCCGGCGTAACCATGTGTTCGGTATTTCTGTTGGGATTGCTCGCACTTCCATTCGCTCCCGAGACACGAGGCAAGCCACTGCCCGAATAACAGCCTGACCGCCCAATTGCGGTAGTGGGCCAGCCTGGCCGGAAAGTGTCGTCCTCACGCTCCGCGCGAGGAATTCATCGCGCGAAACGTGATGACAACGCTGAAACTGGCCCACCACTCCAATTGCCCAACGCTTCCGAGCAGGCGATAATCGGTAGTAGCGGGGATTGCCGCGATTAGGGTCGGCCAAACACTCATTTCCAGGGGGCGGTTTTCTGCGATGGATATCAACGATCTGGCCAAGATGCTGGGGGACGCCTGCTACGGCTTCCTGGCACTTAATTTCTGTTGGGGTTTGTACTGCGTGGTGATGGCGATGCGGCGCGTCAACCGGCTGCGGTTCAAGAATCGGCAGCGGCAAGCGGCGTTTCTCGACGAGTTGATGCCCAAGCTCGAAGCTGGCCAATTTGACGCGGCCTTGGAACAGTGCGATGGCGACCCCCGCGCGCTTCCGCAGCTTGCCATGGCGGCAATCGAGAATCGCAACACCGGCTTCGAGTCGTTGCGGCAGACCGTGTCGGAGTTATTACAGCACGACGTGCTTGGGGATTTGGAATATCGGACGGGCTGGATCACCACGGTGATTAAAAGCGGTCCGCTGTTGGGCCTGTTCGGCACGGTGCTGGGGATGATGGCAGCGTTTGGCCGCATCGGCACCGGCGAGAAAGTACAGCCCTCGCAAATCGCCGACGAAATCAGCATCGCGTTGATTTGCACGGCGATGGGGTTGGCCACGGCGATTCCCTTCAACTTCTTCCTGGCCAGCATCAACAACCGGCTGCGGAAGTTGCAAGACTCGCTGGCGGCCGGGTTGGCCCGGATTCTTGAGTTCTTCAGGCGGCCGTAGGTCGGCCTTTCCCAAGATGAACGTTAGCTCACCGATCTTCAGCAGCCCGCTCTCGGACGATCCGGCGCCGCGCGCTGTAAGGTCCGATGTCGAGTTCGACGTTACCGCCATGGTCGATCTGGTGTTCATGATGAACATTTTTTTTCTGGTGACCTTTGTCGGAGCTGCGCTGGGCAGTCTTGATCTGCCCACCGCCATGCATGCCAGCGCCCTGGATGGCGAAACCGCCACGATTATCAGCATGGTTGTGGGGAGCGACGGCCTGAGTGCCGTGGTGTATCTGGGCGATGGCAAGGAAAATGCGCCCATTCACGATCCAGCCGAGCAGCAACGAAAAATCGCCGAAGCGGTCGAGAAAGGCGCGCGCGAAGGCCGCACGGCCGTGCTCATCAAGGCCGAAAAAAACGTTCGCTTGCGCGAAATTGCTCGTATCTCTGGGGCGGCTACCCGTGCGGGGGTAACCCTGCACATGGCCGTTCGTGAGAAGGATGTCGCGCCATGAGCCAGCACCCAACTCCCGTCAGCGGCCCTTTCCTGCCCCCGATGCGTCGTGCCAAACACGCCGAAGACCTGATCGACATGACGGCGATGGTGGACATCGTATTCTTCCTGCTGCTCTTTTTTCTCATCACCTCGCTGCAAGCACTGGAGTCGGTGATGGACATGCCGACGGCCGAGACTTCGAGCGGATCGGTCGTGCAACCGACATCCTACGCGCAGGATGATGCGGAAACGGTGATGATCAAGATCGACGACGACGACTCGATTTGGATCGACGAACAACAGGTCTTTGGCGATGACGAAATGCGCGTCAAGCTGCGCGACATCCGCCACGAGACGCCGACGGTGGTCAGCGCCATGATCGCCGGCAGTGCCGACGCCAGCCACGGCGCCGCGGTGCGGGTCTTCGACGCCTGCGCCGCCGCCGGACTCGACAAACTCAACTTCGCCGTCGAAGAAGCCGAATGAGCTTCGGGGCCGTAACCGTCCTGTGAAACCCTGCTTGCCTTGCCCATCAATTGCTCCACGATCGCCCATCAACGATCTACTCTCGGCGTGCCACCGCATGGCACATTCCATGGTTGACCGACGCGAATTCCTGCAAAATTCGCTGCTAGCCACGGCAGCGGTGGCTGCATTTCAGGCGGGAGGGGCAGCGGTGGCGAACGAACATCTGACAGCCGATGAGTTTGCGGCTTATCAAGCGAAGCGACGCGAACAGTTATGGGGACTGCTCGGCGATTTGCCGCGCGAACACAAACCGGCTGAGCCGAAATTGCTCAAGACCGAACAAGGCCCCGGCTACACGCTCGAGCATCTGGTGCTCGACTTGAATGGTCTGGAAGCCGTGCCAGCGCTGTTGCTCGTCCCGGAAAAGCGCCGCCCCAATGCGCCCGGTATGCTCTACATCCACTGGCATGGCGGTCAGTATGCCAACGGCAAACAAGAACTAATGGACGGCCATCCGGATTACATTCGGGCGTATGCTCCAGTCATGGTTGAAAAGGGCATCGTGACATTGGCCATCGACAGTTGGTGCTTCGGCGAGCGCAACCACGGCATCACCGACTCGCGGATCGAGATGGACACCTTCAAGGAAATGCTCTGGCGCGGCCGTGTGTTGTGGGGCATGATGATGTGGGACGAGCATCAAGCCCTGTCGTACCTCGCCTCGCGCCCGGAGGTCGATCCACACCGCTTGGGCACGATGGGCCTTTCCATGGGTGCGACCAAAGCCTGGTGGCTGGCAGCGCTCGATCCGCGCGTACGGCTGTGCATTGATCTTTGCTGCCTGACTGATTTTGACGAGCTGATCCGAATCAAAAATCTCAAGGGACACGGCATCTATTACTACGTGCCGAGCCTGCTCAAACATTTCACGACCCCTCAGATCAACGAGCTGATTGTCCCCCGACCGCACCTGAGCGTGAACGGCCGCCAGGATCTATTGACGCCTCCGGAAGGCGTCCAAAAAATCCGCGATCACTTGCTGCCGCTGTACCGAAAATACGGACGGGAACACGATTGCCACCTCCAGATCTTCGACTGCGGCCATCTTGAAACGCCCGAAATGCGGGCCCTCATCGACCAGTGGCTCGACGCCCATTTGGTCCACTTGCCCATCTGAGCGACAACTTCGCGGCGGCGACAGCACTTCGCGGCGGCGACAGCGGGCCCACCGATTCGAGGTCGACTTGGGCGGGCCCCTTAAGCCAAAACGCCTTTGACCACCTTCCCATGCACGTCGGTCAGGCGGAAGTCGCGGCCTTGAAAACGATAGGTGAGGCGTTCGTGGTCGATGCCCAAGAGATGCAGCAGCGTCGCCTGAAAGTCGTGAACGTGGACGGCGTCTTTCACGACGTTGATCCCTAGATCGTCGCTTTCGCCGTAGCTGTGGCCCGGCTTCACGCCGCCGCCGGCCATCCACAAGGTGAAGGCGTAGGGATGATGGTCGCGGCCCCATTTCGGGCGGTCGTTGATGTTGCCTTGCAGGAACGGTGTGCGGCCACATTCTCCCCCCCAGATGCCGAGCGTGTCGTCCAAAAGGCCGCGCTGCTTGAGATCTTGCATGAGGCCCGCCGATGGCTGGTCGGTGTCCTTGCACTGCGTGTAAAGCTCGGTTGTCAGGCTGCCGTGCTGGTCCCAGCCGGCGTGCATGAGCTGCACGAACCGCACGCCCCGCTCAGCCAGCCGCCGGGCCATCAGGCAGTTGTAGGCGAACGTGCCCGGCTCTTTCACCTGCGGGCCGTAGAGGTCGAGCGTCGCCTGTGTCTCGTCGCTGAAATCGGTCAGCTCGGGGACGCTCGCCTGCATCTTGTACGCCATTTCATACTGCGCGATGCGCGTGGCGATTTCCGGGTCGCCGTAGTCGGCCAGCTTAAGTTCGTTGAGCTGAGCGATGTCGTCGAGCCAGGCGCGGCGCATCTGGCGGCTTATGCCGTCAGGATTGTTGAGATAGAGCACCGGGTCGCTGCTGCCGCGGAACTTCACGCCTTGAAAACGCGACGGCAGAAAACCGCTGCCCCAGTAGAAGTCGTAAAAGATCTGCCCGCAGGTCGTTCCTTTGCTGACGCTCGTCATCACGCTGAACGCGGGGAGGCTGTCGTTGTCGCTCCCCAAGCCATAGCTGAGCCATGCTCCGGCCGTCGGCCGCCCCGGCAGTTCGCCGCCGCTCAAGAGAAACTGAATCGCCGGCGCGTGGTTCACTTGCTCGGTGTGCATGCTGTGGATGAAGCACAGATCGTCCACGACCTCCGCAGTGTGCGGCATGAAATTGCTCACCCACGCCCCACACTTGCCGTACTGCTTGTACGGCTCGACTGGGGCGAGCATGAGCTTGCCGGTGGGGTCGCCGGTCATCGTGCTGAAGCGTTTTTCGCCGACGTATTCGGGCGGCACAGGCTGGCCGTGCGTTCTTCCTAGCTGCGGCTTGTAATCGAACAAATCGCAGTGCGTCGGCCCACCGTTTTGGAATAAATAGATGACCCGTTTCGCCTTCGGCCCGAAATGGGGCAGGCCGTCAAGTCCGCCGACGCGATGGCTATCCGCTGAATAGCCATCGCACGCGAGCATTGAAGCCAGCGCCGCCGCGCCGATGCCGGTGGACGAGCGGCCGAAGAATTCACGGCGCGTGACGTGCATCGCGTTTTGATAAAGAGGGTTCATGCTATTCCTTCGTCAACGCCTCGTCCAAATTCATCACTGCGAGTGCCAGGCTGGCCCACGCGGCGTGCTCAAGGGGGTCGAGTTGTTCGTTGCGCTTGGATTCACCGACGGCGAGCAACTTCTTGGCGGCTTCGGGATCGGCTTGGAATTCACCGTGCGAGTGATGCAGCGCGGCAAGTAAGATGGATTGCTCCTTCTCGGTCGCCAGGCGCGAAAGCAGGCGGCGATAGACTTCGTCGATTCGCCGCGCGTTATCAGCCCCTTCGATCAACAGCACGCGCTCGGCCAGCGCTCGCGCAGCTTCGACAAACGTGACGTCGTTCAGCGTGAGCAACGCATGCAGCGGCGTGTTGGTGCGCAGCATTGTCACCGAACATGTTTGCCGCGAGGCGTTGTCGAAAAACATCGTCGGGGCGATGATCCGGCGCCAGAAGGTGTAGAGGCTGCGGCGGTAGAGCGCGGCGCCGCGGTCTTGCTCGTAGCGCTTGCCGCCGAACGTCGCCTCTTCCCAGACGCCGGTCGGCTGATAGCCCTTCACCGGCGGCCCGCCCACCTGGCGAACTAGCAGGCCGCTGGCGGCGAGCGCTTGGTCGCGTAGCATCGCCGACGGTAAGCGAAACCGCGGCGCGCGGGCGAGCAGGCGATTTCCCGGATCACGCTCGAGCATCGCGGGCACGATCTTCGACGACTGCCTGTACGTGTGGCTGGTGACGATTTGCCGCACGAGGCGCCGCACATCCCAGCCATGCTGGCGGAAGTCGGCCGCGAGCCAATCGAGCAAGTCCTGCTGGACCGGAATTTCGCCCTGCACGCCGAAATCCTCCGTCGTCTTCACCAGGCCGATGCCGAAAAACTGCTGCCAAAACCGATTCACGGTCACGCGCGCGGTCAGCGGATTTTCGTCCGACATGATCCAACGCGCAAGGGCCAGACGGTTCGCGGTCGCGCCATCGGGAAGCTGCGGCAGCCTTGCGGGCACGCCGGCGGTCACCTCTGCGCCGGGCTTGGTGTAAAGGCCCCGGGTAAGCATAAAGGTTTTGCGCGGCTGCGGCATGTCTTCCATGACCATCACTTTGGCAATGCTGCTGCGCAGGCTACTCACTGACTTTTGCAACTCGCTCTGCTGCGCGAGCAACCTGGCGTAAGCCGGATCCGCGGCGCGGTGGGCGGCGGCCAGCTCGGCACGCTGTTCGTTGGTGCGCTTTTCGGCTGGCGTTGAAAGTGCGACGATGAGGGGGGCGTTGTGGCCATCCAATTTCGCCTCGGGCAAGCTGCTGGCGGCCAGGCGGAAGCGGCCGATGTTGTGTGAAACGTGCGGCGAGTCGTGCTTGAGAACCACCGTCAGCATCGCGCCTTTGCCGGCAGCCAATGGTTCGGCGAAGCGAAAAACGGCCCTATGCTCGCGATCAACAGGCCGCCCTTCCCACACCGCCCAGCCAGTGCCGGCTTTGCCGTCGAATGCACGGGCGACGGTGTGATCCCCCTGCTCGTACGTTGCCTCGGCGGAAGCGATTTTCACCGGCGATGGCTGCACCTCGCCCGGGCGTTGTACCTGAATTTCAATTTCGGTAAGCACGAAATTGCCGCTGTCCGACCGCCCCAGGCCGCCGTGCGTGTGGCTTTCGTGCTTCAGGGCGTCGAGGCGAATCGCGGCAATGCTTTCGACCTCGGTCTTCAGCTTGAGCGTGTAAGTATCGTTGCGCGGGTTTTCGCCGGTGGCGAAAATTGAGCCGTCGTCGAGCAGCTTCAACGTCTGGTGAGCCGCCTTCATCTCGACCGGCGTCAGCGGCTTCCACGGCGCGTCGCCGCTCGCCGAGAGCGCTTGCTTTTCCCACTCGCCCTGCACGGAAGACAACTCAGCCGCACGCTGCTGAAGCTGCTCGCCGAGAGCGGTGATCTGGGCTTCGATCTCCTTGGCGCGTTCGAATTGATCGCAGTCCGGAGCTTCGAGCACCGGCGGCGTCTGCGGATTGCCTCCCCCACCGTCGATGGGCGTTTGATTGAAAAAGGCGAACATGCGGTAGTAGTCGCGCTGGGCCAGCGGATCGAATTTGTGATCGTGGCAGCGGCAACAATTCAGCGTCAGGCCGAGCCATACCGTGCCGGCGGTTTCGCTCATGTCCATCACATAGTCGACGCGATTCTCCTCGGCGATGCGCCCCCCTTCGCCGTTGATCATGTGATTGCGGCAAAATCCGGTCGCCAGCTTTTGCTCGAACGTCGCATCGGGAAGTTGGTCGCCGGCTAGTTGCCAAACGGTAAAATCGTCGTAAGGCAGGTTCCGATTGAAGGCGTCGACGACCCAATCGCGCCACGGCCACATCGTTCGCTCGCCGTCGCCCTGGTATCCGTTCGAGTCGGCGTAGCGGGCCGCATCGAGCCAATTCCACGCCATTCGCTCGCCGTAGGCCGGGGATTTGAGCAGGCGATCGGCCACCTTTTCGTAAGCGTCGTCGGCTGTGTCGCTGACGAAGGCATCTAACTCCTCGGGTGTCGGCGGCAGGCCGGTCAGGTCGAGCGTGACGCGGCGAATCAGCGTTTCGCGCGATGCTTCCGGAGACGGCTTGATTTTTTGCGCTGCCAGGCGGGTCTGGACGAAATTATCGATCGGGTTACGAACGGCGATCCCTTCGATTGCGGGAACTTCGGGAACTGCCGGCGAAACGATTGGCTGGAACGCCCAGTGCGTTCCCCAAGGCGCGCCGGCCGAGACCCAGCGCTTGAGGAACTCGACTTGCCCGGGCTTGAGGGATTTCTTGGCATCGGGCGGCGGCATCACGATCTCGGGGTCGTCGCTCGTGACTCGCCCGATCAGTTTTGCGATGCCATCTTCGTGCTCAAGTGCCCGCCGCACCCCCTCTTCCGTATCGAGCCGCAGATCCGCCTCGCGCGAACCTTCATCGGGGCCGTGGCACTTATAACAATGGTTTGCGAGAATCGGGCAGATGTCGCGACTGAACGCGATCGGTGATTCCTCCGCCGCCATCGCAGCCTGGGCGGCGACGAGCAGCGTCAGCATGGATACAACGCGAAGCGGTGGGCTCATGTGGGGAGGCAAGGCGGAGCTCTCGGCGGTCAGGCCTCCATTCTAAACGAACCCAGCACTCCATTGCCAACACGAAGACATCGACGCAACTGCCGCCAACCCCCGCTGCGTGTGGCCCCGGCCGCCAATCTCTGTGACGATATCCCAATCCCCCCTCGTAGCTCAGGGGATAGAGTAACGGTTTGCTAAATCATTTGGCTACTTTCTGACAATCCTCATCGACAATGTCCTTGTGACATCCAACCTCATCGGCGTGAACCTTGTCCGGCGGCACCTCGACAAGGGCCAGAAGATCGCCCTGGCGGTGGAACTAGAGCCGCACTTCGCGAAGGAGGCGAAGAAGAGGCAGGATGCCGGTTGTGTTGCTGGTGGACATGCTCGGCACAGAGACGTTGAGCATGGTGGAAAATGTCCCACCAAGCAGAAATCCCGCGACCAGGCCGCCGCAGCCGTGGGCGTTTCCGGCAGGCTGGTGTCAGCGGCGAAGGCGATAAGCTGATAGCCGTTTTAATGCGTCGGCTTGCCTAGAGTGAACAAATCGCGTCGCGGCAAGCGGTCACACAATCGAATCGTATTGCCGGAAATCGTCAGCATGGAGTGATCCTCGTCGTGCTCTGATTGGAAACGGGTCTGAGGCAGATGCAGGAGTCTATCGCGCGCTGGTCTCGAACCCAAACTTCAATCTCCGGCTCACGGGTTGCTGAGATTCAGTTCGTAACGATCAACCTGCTTGCCTTGGGCATGCCAAATTTCGTTCGGTCGGCCGGGGATAAAGTCGAAGCCTTCGAGATGCATGGTCGTTTCTTGAATCTTCCAGAAGCGCGTCGGTTGCTGAATCGCCGCGGTCAGAGTGTCCGGCAGGTCGAATTCGAAGAGTCCCTTCATCTCGCCGAAGGTGTGGATCGAGTAGAGCTTCTTTCCGACGACGCGAAGACCTTGGGAAAAGTGCATCGGCTTCGGATAGCGGAGCACGCCGTCGCGGACGAGGCGGTGGCCTTCAGTTCGATAGCGATGAATTCCCAAGTCCCGCAGATCGCCAACCCAGAGATGCTGGCCGTCGAAGCAGACGGGATCGATCCACGTCAGATCCTTGGTGATGTCCCACGTCTGCACGACAGACAGATCGCTCGCACGGATCTTGGCAACGATCGCACGGTCATTGGCTTTGTCGTACTTGTCGTCTTGCGGCCCGTTGAGAAGACCGACCCACAGAAAACCGTCGTGATGATGAATCGCGCCCAGGTGATTGACGCCGTCAATGCGAATCGCCTTTTCTTCCAGCAATTTCCATTGCGTGTCGAAACGACAGATCGAATGCGTGGTCGAGGTGAAATAGTGCTCAGCGGTCAGAGCCAAGCCTTGCCCGGCCGCGCCTTTGGTCAGTTGCCGTTCTTCCAGCAATCGAGCTTGCAATTCAGGGACCGGTGGCATTGTGCCAGCCGTCGCCTTCACGGCAACGTCTTCACCAGAAATTCCACTGGCACAGATCAGTGACCCAAACGCACAGCAACACATCGCAAGGCGGAAATAGCGAGTTTGTTTTCGAGGGTCGTGCATGTTGTCTTTATTGGGGGCTAGTTTGAAAACGGAACGAATACAGGTCCGCGTCCTTGACCTCGAAGCATCGCCGCACCGGTTTGCCGACGAACGCTTCGAGACCGGGATTCCCGGCCCAGATCACGGTTCGATCCAGGTCGTCGCCGTACACCTCCTGTCGGCCAGCCAACGCGAAACCGGGCAGCGTTACATCAGCTGAGCTGATAGGTGTTGTGTGGACTGAAGTCCACACTACGGGGCCCTCGCGATTTATAGGTTGAAGTTCAAGCTTTAGCTTGCCTTTTCGCGCAACGGCAAGCTGAAGCTTGAACTCCAACGCACCGTTCACTCTGCGATCCGGCGATACTTGCCGCCGTAGAACAACAGCGGTCGGCCGTCGCGGAGTTCGCCCGCGACGATCTCGCCGATGAAGATGTCGTGGTCTCCGCCGGGGAGGATCTCCTTCAATCGGCAATCGACCCAGCCGATGGTCTCTTCGAGAATCGGGGCGCCGGTCACGGCGGTCTTGAACAAGAGGCCGGAAAAATCCTTCGGCCCCAGCGAGGCGAAGCGGGTCGAGATCTCCTCGTGGGAGTCGGAAAGGATGCTGACCGCGAACGAGCGGGCCTGTTTCAAGTAGCCGTGCGTCTGGCTCTCCCGCACGACGGCGACGAGCACCAGCGGCGGGTCGAGCGAGAGCGACGTGACGGCGTTGGCCGTCATGCCCCACGTGCCCCCGCCCCCGATCGTCGTGCCGACGATCGTCACGCCCGTCGCGAAACGGCCCATGATTTGTCGTTGCAGTTTGGGGTCGAATGCCATCAATAGGAACTCGTCAACAGTGGGTCGTTGATGGATTTCTGCCAATCAGTCATCGCGGCCTTGAGCGCATCGAGTTCATCGAGCAAGCGGCCGATATTGCGGTCCACTGACGAAATGCTCGCGTAATAGTCGCGGGTCCATGTCTTGATCTGCTCGACATCGCCGCCCGGCGGCATTGGCACCTGAAGATCAAGGCCGGCATACTGCCGGGAATCGATCTCAGGTACCGGACCATATGGCAGGTGCGGCGCGCGGAAGTGCAGACACAGCGCAAACGGCCGGTCGCGGCTCTCGCGAATGAAGGCGATGGCGTCGTCCGTCAGCAGATCGGGCAGCGGCCCCCTGAGCTGGGTGTCCTTACCCTTCACTTCCAGCAAGGGATGCATCGGGCGGTTTCCGCCGCCGAGGAAGCCCATGAAGTGCTCAAAACCCATCCGCGTCGGATGAAACTGCGGCTGCGTGCCCAGGTGCCACTTCCCGACGAGCGCCGCGCGATACCCGTTCGCCGCCAGCACCTGGGGCCAGATTGTGCCGCTGAGTCCCAGCCCGGCGTCCGACTCGACCGGCGAGATGTAATCGGTGATACCGACTTCCGTCGGGTAGAGCCCCGTGAAATATGTCGCCCGGCTGGGAGAGCAGACGGGCGTAACGACGTATGCATTGGTGAAGATCGCTCCCTCGCGGGCGATGCGGTCCAAGGTCGGCGTGCGAACGTCGTTATTCCCATAGGCGCCCACCGCCCATTGGCCCTGGTCGTCGGTGACGATGGC
Source organism: Planctomycetaceae bacterium (assembly GCA_005773095.1). Classification (GTDB taxonomy): domain Bacteria; phylum Planctomycetota; class Planctomycetia; order Pirellulales; family PALSA-1355; genus SXHT01. Next base: position 834 of record SXHT01000006.1, on the reverse strand, counting down.
GACGAGGTTCGGCTGCGATGACGGCTCCGCGGCCAGGAGATTCGGCGCGCCGATGAGCAACAAAAACGCCGCCGCGAGAGCATATGTCCGCCTCATGTCTGAAATCTCCCTCGTACGGAATCAACCCGTCGTTCAGGAACCGGAAACCGTTTCGCTCATGAATTTTGGCGGCAAGTCTTCGCGGATGCGACGATTCCGCAAGGCGGCGTGTTGTCCGCGGGTCGCTGATGGCCGTTTTAATGCGTTGGAGTGAACCGCGTCGATCGCGGCGGCGGCTGGAGCAGCGGCGCGGGGAGCTGCCGGTCGGCGGGCCGGGACGGGGACACGCCGGCGATCCGGTACGACTCCCTCGGGTTCCGCGTGGCCTCGAGTTCGGTGGATGCGTCGAGCAAGTAAAGCCAAGTCAGGCAATAGCGGAAGACGGAGCGGGGGTTGAGCGAGCAAGGAACCACGCCTCGAGGGGGCCAGGCACCTCGAACTTCAATCTTCGCCGCCCCACGTTCTACCACGGGCAAAGTGTTGTCGCGGCGAAGATTGAAGAATAAAGTGCCTGCCCCAGGCCATTCCGTTCGGCTTCTTACAGGCCACCGCACGGGCCGCGGAACCCGGTTCCAGCCGGGATCAGCCCGCGGTCCGTGTTGAGAAGGACGTGACGTATCTCGACGCCGAGCGTGCCGAGAAGGCCGATCTGTATCTGCCGCCGGCATGGTGCCAGGAACGCCGTTCAATGTGGAATTTTGGAGCTGCCCCAAGTCTTTCCACGTACGGCCTCCATCGGTCGACCGCGCGACACGCGACTTGGAATCGATCGCGTGTTTGGCTGTTCCGCTTTGG
>SXHT01000046.1 GCA_005773095.1 Planctomycetaceae bacterium | reverse complement strand
GGAGTATGCCTGCTACGTAGCAGGCATACTCCGTATGCCGTAGCTGACCTTCCCATTTCTATCGAATACGAGGGTCAAAGCTTCGATGAAGGATGGCATTACCCCAATCGTCTGCGGCGGATTGGGAGTCCCCCTCCGTGGCTCCGTGCCTCTGTGAGTGCCTCTGTGAGAACCAAGAAAGAGCGATCCCAAACAGATTATCTCACGGAGCCACAGAGGCACGGAGATGCATGAGAACGAGATAGGCACGTTGATCGTCGAGGAGAAGGTGATCGTGGAACTTAAGTCGGTTGAAAAGGTCCAACCAGCTCACAAGAAGCAGGTACTAACCTACCTTTGCCTGACCGGAATGAAACTTGGGAGTAACCGTTCACGGGGCCGGGGACTGGCTTATTTTCCCGGCGAATTTGCGCGAGGTGCATCGTCCTGTCAGGAGATTGTACAACGTGGTTCCTAAGAGAATGTGCCTGTCCCCCTCTCTTGGCCCGTGAACGGTTGCCCAAGGGACTTCAGCCATTAGCCAGCCGGCAGTCAGTGCAGCGCCACCGCCGAAGTTACGGATCCAAAAACGCCCGCCGACCCCGAAGGGGTCACAGCGCCTCGCTCCGCCGGGGCGTGGCCAGCGCCGCCGGACGCAATGGATTCGCGGATTTTTCACCCACAATTCCGGCGCCCACACCCCATCGGGGCAGCAGAAAAAACAGGGGCTTTCATTGGAGCAGGTAATTGGCTAGTATATGCGATTCCCCCGAGCGAACGATTGATATCCAGGGACATCCGCATGCCCAAGCAAAAGACACACAAGGGCGTCAAGAAGCGTTTTCGGCTGACCGCCACCGGCAAGGTCAAGCACCGCCGGGCCGGCACGAGCCACCTGGCGACCCGTAAGACTCACAAGCAAAAACGCAACCTCCGCGGCACCGGCGTGCTGAATTCCGTGGCGGCCAAGGGCGTGGTCATCGCGCTGGGGAAATACAGTTATTAAATGGTAAGGCCGGTGATCGCATCGCCGGACAGGACGCAAACGGGCAACCAACACCGCGACTAAGACCAACGCGGGGCCTCGCTTTGCGATAGGCGCACGGAGCTTTTCCCATGCGTACATTAAAGGGCCACGCTCGCGCCAAGGCGAAGCGTCGGCTGTTCAAGAAGGTCAAAGGCTATCGCGGCGGCCGCGGCGGCCTGCTGCGAACGGCCAAGGAAACTCTCATCCGCGCAGGCGTGTACGCCTTCCGCGACCGCCGAGTTCGCAAGCGCGAGTTCCGCGAGTTGTGGATCATTCGCATTAATGCCGCCGTGCGCGAGCGCGGACTGCGCTATAGCGAGTTCATCCACGGCCTGCAAAAAGCCGCCATCACGCTCGATCGCCGCACGCTCAGTGAAATGGCGGTGGCCGATCCCGCAGGTTTCGATTCCGTCGTCGTCAAGGTCAAAGCGGCACTCGGCAGCCCTGCTTAGATGTAGCGCTGCTTAGATGTAGCGCTGCTTAGGCCAAGAGAGGGGGACAGCCGGGCTAGCGCGCACTCTGGGCTACCGTGGAAAGACATGAAGACTTGTGCTGGGGGTGTTTTGCATCGTAGTTTACTCCGTGGTGTCGCTCTCGGGTACACGCACGGAGGTTTCTCATGGCCACAGTTCACATCACGTTGGAGGAAGTGGTTGGTTACTTTGACGAGTTGGAGGATCCGCGCAGCACGATCAATCAGAAGCATCCGTTCATCAGCGTGGTCGTCTGGCCCTAATGCCGAGCGGTACCAGCGGCGCTACGGGTACTGGCGGCCGGGTTGATCTCAGGCATCCAGGCGTTCGGAGCCCAGGCCCATTTTCATCCTCACGTTCACGCCATCGCCACCGACGGAGACTGAGGCCGTACCGAGCCGGAAGGTTGCCGCTGCGCGCCCCGCTCCACGGCCCAATGCAAGGGCTGCGCCCTCCGCAGCAATTCGTCCCTTTCAGGCCTTTTAGGTCGTAAGTTATTTTTGCGTAGCCGGTTGTGTCGCGGGCTGCTTTACGATCCGAATGGCAACACCCTGTTCACACGAGTGCTCGACAATTCGGGAAATTTCGTCGCCGCGGCGGCAGTTGGAGGCGGTGGTTACCTTGCCTACACGGATACACTGCTGTCCGTCAGCCGGACAGCAGTGGAATCGGACCCAAAAATCTTCAAAATCACGCGCATCTCCGTAACTTGGGCTACGTTTGTGAACTTTCTCGCTGCAGGAGTAGAATGCGCGCAGCGGGGAAGAGGCACTCCCTCGCGCCGGCGGCCAGCGGACTCTGGCCAACAGAGGAGGTGACGCATGAGGCGCGTGTTCATGTCAATTGGAGCATTGAGTTTCATTCTGGGTGTGGCTGCGATCGGCCGAGCCGCTGAACCGGCAAGCACTCCACAGGCCAGTGATTTTGTGGTCGGCGAGCCGATTCGTCACGGCAACCTGACGATCTTTCCTGTCACCGCGCGCACGCCGCGCGACGCCGATCGGTTCATCACGCTCGACGAAGGACTGAAGGCGGGCACGGTCACGATTTTCGAAGTGGGCGCCCGCGACAATGCGGAAAGCGAAAGCGACTCAGCCGTGGAAGATCTATTCGAGAAATCCCCGTCCACGAACGAACCAGCCGAAACAGAACCCGCCGCGGAAGCGGAGGATCCGTTTGGTGCCGCCAAACCCGACGCGCCGACCCAAACCGAAGCGCCGCTGCCAGATGACGATCCCTTTGCTGAGCCTTCGACCACTTCCGAACCTGCTCACACCGCAGCCGCGGAAGAAGGTGAGGATCCCTTCGGCGGGTCGGCCGGAAACTCCGTGAACCGGTTAATCGTCGCCAATAACTCCGACAAGCCACTGTACTTGATGGCTGGCGAAATCATCGTCGGCGGCGACCAGGACCGCGCGATCGGGCAGGACTATGTCATAGCGCAGTCGCAAGAGCCGGTGGAGATCGAAGTGTTTTGCGTGGAGCACGGCCGCTGGGGAGCGCCCGATGTGCAGAACCTTAGCCTGGTAATTTCGCAAACGCAATCAGTCGAGAACGAAGCCCGGCGTGAATCCGTGAGTCTCGCCAGCGGCGATGCAGTGCGCATTCGCCGGCAAGAGGGCGTGGTTGATACACAGTACCAGGCAGAGCTTGCACAAGAGCTCGCCAAACAAGCGCGCTCGGGCAAGTTCATCGGCAGCGTGGGGAATGTCAATAAAGAGACACGGATTGCCGTTCAGGAAGGTAAGGGCCAGTCCGCAGTCTGGGAAGAAGTGGGCAAAGAAAATGACAAGTCCGGCGTTAAGGCCGATTCAGGCACGTTCACCGGGCAATACTCGGAGGAGGAAGCTGTCCGTCGGCTTGACCCTTATCTTGAAAAAATGCAATTGCCAATCGCTGACGCGAAGCAGGTGGTCGGCGTGATTGTGGCCGTCAATGGCAAGGTCGATTCGGCAGATATTTTGGAATCGACACCACTCTTCAAGAAGCTTTGGCCAAAGCTTCTAAAGAGCTACGCTCTCGACGCGGCCAATAGGGCCGAAAATGCTAAGGCTGCCAAGGAAGTGGCCGAGCCGTCGGCGAAAGCTTGCACTCGTGAAGATGCGATCGGGTTTCTCACCGAATTGCAAAAAGCCAACGCTGAAGCTCCAAAAACCGAAGGGGGAGTCGCGCTTACGAAGCACGTCAGCCCGCGCCTGAGCACGTCGAACACTTACGACCCGGAGCTCGCGTCTCAAGCCGCAGGGGGTTTTGGCGGAGGCGGCTTCGGCGGAGGAATCCACAGCTCAGGATTCTCCAAGTACCCCCGATGAGCCGGCGTACATCGGCACTACGAATCGTCCAGACAAGTCCGGCTTCGGGTCGTAGCCGTGCGTTTTTTCCTTGCCTTCCGTCCCCTAGGTCGTTAAATTGGAAGGGTTTGCGTGGGAGCCGAGGGCGATGGCGCCCTTGAACCATGCGCGTGGGTGCATACCTTGCGATGCCCTGGCAGTGCGATCTGCTCCCGTCGTGTTGATCCCGCTGGGCGTCGTTTTCGGCAAACGGGTTGTACGGCCCGTGCTGACACGTTTCAATTGCAGGGGACCGAGCATGATCCGATTCTGCGATTCGATCTTGTGCTGCGTGATTTTGACCGGGGTGGCCTTGGCTGACGAGGCTAAACCGGCTGCCCAACTCAGCTACTTCAAAGACATCCGGCCGATCTTTCAGGCCAATTGCCAGGGCTGCCACCAGCCGGCCAAGACGAGCGGCGAATACGTGATGACCGACTTCGCCCGGCTCGTTCGAGGTGGCGAAAGCGGCGAAGCGGCGATCGTGCCCGGCAAGCCCGAAAATAGCCGCCTCCTGGCAGAAATTACTCCAGGCCCCGACGGCAAGGCCGAAATGCCGAAGGACCGTGATCCTTTGACCGCCGCTCAGGTCGACAAGGTGCGCCAGTGGATTGCCGAGGGAGCCACGGACGACACCCCGGCCAGCGTGGTCATCGTCATTGATGCCGAACACCCGCCGGTCTACGAAGGCTTGCCGGTGCTCACCAGCCTGGCTTACTCGGCCGATGGCGCGCTGCTCGCCGTCAGCGGCTATCACGAAGTCTTGCTTTGGAAGGGCGATGGCAGCGAACCGGTGGCCCGGCTTATTGGTCAATCGGAGCGTATTGAGTCGGTCGACTTCTCTCCGGACGGCAAATGGCTGGCAGTCACGGGTGGCTCACCTGCGCGGATGGGAGAAGTGCAAATCTGGGACGTCGCCAGCCGGAAGCTGCATCTCAGCCTTCCCGTGACGTTCGACACCGTCTATGGCGCAAGCTGGTCGCACGACAGCACTCGCGTGGCCTTCGGATGTGCCTCGGATAATAGCGTCCGCGTGATTGAAGTCACTGCCGGCAAGCAAGTGCTCTTCAATGGCGCGCACAATGACTGGGTCCTCGACACCGTGTTTTCGAAGGACGCGGCCTATGTGGTTAGTGTCAGCCGCGATCGTTCAATGAAGTTGATCGAAGTTGCCACCCAGCGGTTCATCGATAATGTCACCAGTATTACGCCCGGTGCTCTCAAAGGCGGGCTGGAAGCAATCGATCGGCATCCTCAAAAAGACGAGCTCTTGATCGGCGGCGCCGACGGTGTACCCAAAATCTACAAGATGATTCGTACGACGGCCCGCGTGATCGGCGACGACGCGAACCTGCTCAAAGCCTACGAGGCGATGCCCGGCCGGATCTACGATGTGGCGTTCAACAGCGACGGCACGCGTTTTGCCGCCGGCAGCAGCTTGGATGGAACCGGCGAAGTGCGAATCTATCAGACTGACAACGACAAGCTGTTGCGCAAGCTTGACGGCCAGCAGGGTGGCGTGTTCACCGTGCGCTTTTCACCCGACGGCAAGACCGTCGCCAGTGCCGGCTTTGACGGCAAGGTGCGTCTCAACGACGTGGAAAGCGGAGCACTTCAGCGGGAATTTGCTCCGGTGCAAGTACCTCAACAGGTTGCGAATAAGTGAAGGATTTGCCATGCGATACCTTAAGCTAATGCACCGATCCATCGCTGGTGGTTTCGCCATTTTTGCATTGCCGATTTTCGCACTCGCCGATGCCGGTTCTCCCGCGCCGGAGGCGCTGCCCGAAGGCGCCCAGGTGGTTGCGCTCGAAGTGAACCCAGCGGCGATCATGCTCGCGCACAAGTACGAATACACGCAACTGCTCGTCACCGCTAAACTTGCCAGCGGAGAATCGCTCGACGTGACGCGGCTGGCGGAAGTTGTCGCGCCGCCCAACCTCGAGGTTTCGTCCACGCGCGTCGTTCGCCCCAATGCCGACGGCGCGGGGGAGTTAAAAATTTCGATCGCGGGCCAGTCGATCGCCGTGCCGGTAACGGTGTCGGGACAGACGGCCGACTTCCAGGTCAGCTTCGTCCGCGACGTCATGCCCACGATGAGCAAACTCGGCTGCAATGCCGGCACTTGCCACGGCTCGCTCAACGGCAAGAACGGCTTTAAGCTCTCGTTGCGCGGCTACGACCCGCTGTATGATCACCGCGCGTTGACCGACGACATTTCTGGCCGCCGCTTCAATCGCGCTGCCCCCGACCAAAGCCTGATGCTGCTCAAGTCGTCCGGCGTGGCGCCGCATGTCGGCGGTACGCTGACGTCGCCCGGCGAACCCTATTACGAAATAATCCGCGGCTGGATCGCCGCCGGCGCGAATCGCGATCTTGAGGTTTCCCGCGTCACCAAGATCGAAGTGCTGCCCGTCAATCCAGTCGTGCCAATGCCCGGCATGCGGCAGCAGGTCATGGTCCTGGCGACGTACGCCGACGGCCAGGTTCGCGACGTGACGCTGGAAGCGTTCATTGAGAGCGGCAACACCGAAGTGGCCACGCACGACAAGAAGGGCCTGCTCACCATGGTGCGCCGCGGCGAAGCGCCGGTGCTCGCCCGCTTCGAAGGCTCCTACGCCGCCACCACCATCACGGTGATGGGCGACCGCACCGGCTACGAGTGGAAAGAAACGCCGGCCAACAACGATCTCGACGAACTCGTCTACGCCAAGCTTCGTCGCATTAAGTCGCTGCCCAGTGAACTGTGCGACGATGCTGAGTTCCTCCGCCGCGTATCGATCGATCTTACCGGCCTGCCCCCCACCGCGGACCAGGTCCGGGCCTGGATGTCCGATTCGCGGGACAGCAAGACCAAGCGCGATGCGTTAATCGATCAACTCGTCGGCAGCGGTGACTACGTCGAACACTGGACCAATAAGTGGGCCGACCTGCTGCAAGTCAACCGAAAATTTCTGGGAGAAGAAGGCTCGGCCGCCCTGCGCGGCTGGATCGAGCAGGCCGTGGCCAGCAACATGCCGTACGACCAATTCGCCTTCAGTGTGCTCACCGCCAGCGGCTCGAACCTCGAGAATCCACCCGCCGCCTACTACAAGGTGCTGCGCGATCCGGAAGTCACAATGGAAAATACCACGCAGTTGTTCCTGGCCGTGCGATTCAACTGCAACAAGTGCCACGATCATCCGTTCGAGCGCTGGACGCAGAGCGAATATTATCATCTGGCCGCGTTCTTCGCGCAAGTCGGCCGCAAGGAAGATCCGGCAAGCAACGGCCAGCGCATCGGCCAAACCGATGTCGAAGCCGGCAAGCCGCTGGTCGAGCAAATCTACGACACCGGCGGTGGCGAAGTCACGCACCTGGGCACCGGCAAACCGGCCGAGCCGACCTTTCCGTACTCGCACGCCGACACGGGCGCCAACACCGTCTCCCGCCGCGAGCAGCTCGCCAGGTGGGTGGTCTCGAAAGAGAACCAATACTTCGCCAGGAGCTACGTCAATCGCCTGTGGGGATATCTGTTCGGCGTTGGTATTATCGACCCGATCGACGACATCCGCGCCGGCAACCCGCCGACCAATCCCGAGTTGCTCGACTATTTGACTCAGGTCTTCGTCACCCACGGCTTCGACACGCAACACATGCTGCGCACAATCTGCAAGTCGCGCAGCTATCAGTTGTCAATCGTCCCCAACAAGTGGAACGAAGATGACACCATCAACTACTCGCACGCCATCGCTCGCCGCCTGCCAGCGGAAACGCTGTACGACGCCATTTATCGGGCCACGGGCGCAGCCAGCCAACTGCCTGGCATGCCCGCCGGCTCGCGAGCGGCCCAACTCATCGATGCCGGACTGACGCTGCCCAGCGGATTCTTCGAAGCCTTCGGCAAGCCCGCCCGCGAAAGCGCCTGTGAGTGCGAACGCAGTAGCGGCATGATGCTCGGGCCCGTGATGGCCCTGGTCAACGGCCCCACCATGGCCGACGCCATCAACGACCCGAATAACGCCATCACCAAACTCGTGGCGGCCGAACCTGACGACGCCAAGGTCGTGAAGGAACTCTTCCTGCGAATCCTCAACCGTCCGCCGACGGCCAAGGAAATCGAAGCCAGTCTGCATGCCTTCCAAGGCAGCGACGAAGACCACGCCAGGTTCGTGGCTGATCTGGCAAAGCTCGAACCAGTGCTGGACGCCAAACAAGCCCAATGGGAAGCCGCACAAGGCCCCATCGTCTGGACTCCGCTCGAGATGCAAGCCGCCACTTCGACGGTCAATTCCACGCTCACCCAACAGCCTGATGGCTCAATCTTCGTCGAGGGTCCCACGGGCCTGGGCAGCAACACAGTCACGTTTCCCACCGAGGCGGTCGGCATCACGGGCATTCGACTGGAAGCGCTGGCCGACGACCGCCTCGCCGCACGCGGACCCGGCAGGGCGCCCAACGGCAACTTTGTGCTCTCGGAATTCAAAGCCACGATCGCCCCCAAGAATGATCCCAGCAAGGCCGCACCCGTTGTCTTGCAGAACGCCCAGTCCGATTTCAGTCAAGATAACTGGCTGGTGGCCGGCGCGATCGACGGCAGTCCCGGTACCGGCTGGGCCGTTTCGCAGCAATTTGGTAAAGACCACCACGCCATCTTCGAATCGCGGGACGACCTCGGTTTCGAGGGTGGTTCGGTACTCGCGCTGACGCTCGACCACCAGTACCCCGACGGAACGCACATCCTGGGGCGCTTCCGAGTCTCGATCACGCGCTCGCCCCGCCCGCTCGGCCAACAGAGCCTGGCCGCCAACATCGCGGGAATCGTCGCCAGGCCCGCTGCCGAGCGCAGCGCGGAGGAAAAGGCCGAGCTGGCGAAATTCTTCCGCTCACAGGACCCCGCCTGGCAGCAGCTTACGCAGGCGATCGCCACCAGCCTCTCCCAATCCGCCAACCAACGCCTCGCCGGCGCCCAGGATCTGGCGTGGGCCCTGATGAACAGCCCCGCGTTTTTGTTCAACCGATAATCCGCCCTCGCATACTAACCCGACGCGTAAGCGAGGGGTAAACGTTCACGGGCCGGGGACCGGCCCGTGGGTGCGCCTTGTTCGCCACGGTCGTTGCCCACCCCGACGACCGATCGTGAAGTAGTGGCCAATCGTTTGACCACGAAGGGCACGAAGAGCGCGAAGTGATCAGAGAACGAAACGTTTGACGGAACGAAACGTTTGACGCCATCTTTCAGTCTTCGCGTCCTTCGCGTCCTTCGTGGTTCCAATCCCCCGCGTTGCCGAGGTTCCAACGCTCTTGAGTGGCGAACGACCAGCGTAACCCGCACGGACAAGCGGCGTTGGTAACGATTGACGTTCGATTACAGGACCGACATGGCAAGCCGAAAACCCGATGCTTGTCCGCGTCGGGTTGAACCGCTTGTTGGGCGATCGCGGTTTGTGACCTTTTGGAGGCTAGACCGCGTTTCGGCACAGAGCTGGGCAATTACTTGACCTCAGACGTGCAGTGAGCGCAACGCACGGCTTTGATCGGAATCGTGGACAAGCAAAGCGGACATTCCTTGGTTGTCGCGGGACCAGCTTCCGGTGCCTTCTTCAGCTTATTCATGGCCTTGACGAGCAGAAAGATGCAGAAAGCGATAATGATGAAGTCGATCACCGTGTTGATGCACGATCCGTACGCAATGACAGCCGCTCCTGTTTCCCTGGCTTTGGCAAGCGAATTGATACCAGCGGTCTTTTCAGGATCGAGGCTGACGAACAGGTCGCTGAAATTAACATTGCCCATCAGCTTTCCCATCGGGGGCATGAGAAGATCGCTAACCAGCGAACTGACAATCTTCCCAAACGCGCCACCGATAACGATGCCGACAGCCAGGTCCACGACATTGCCGCGCATCGCAAACTCTTTGAACTCTTTCAGCATTCCCATGTTCGGCTCCTTTTCTTGGTTTATGATCCATTGTGACGGCTGGTCATCGCTAACGGCACCATGAGCAGATACCAGTTTACAAGGGCGTGACAGACAATCAAGCAACTAGGTTGACTTTGTGTTTTATGTTTCCCGCTCATCGGCCACCGACAATCAATTCGCCGGACGATAATCGGCAAGCTGTGTTTGCGCTGAGTGTTTCAAGAACCAGTCGGTGACAAGCAATCGCGGCACACGGCGACGCACGTGGACAACGCATCGAGTGCGCGGTGGACTTGTGGTTAATTGCGTCTGAAATCGCCCAACGACCGAGGTACGCCGGGGGCGGTCCATGGGGACCGACGTCGAATCAACGTATACCGTTCCAACAGTCTGACCGTGGAATCGCCCGAAATGTAGCCGCTCGGGTTCACCGATTTGGCCTGCCGCAAATCCTCGCGGATACGGGTTACGTCGTGATTGGTCTGTCATGGTGTTGGGTCACGTACGACATTGAACCATTCCTGAACCTCAATTCCGGCTTTACGAGTCAAGTCCACAAGCCACCATCCATATGCTGACGTCGCCAAGGTTGAGATCAGAACAATGGAACAACGCGGAAGAACGCATTTAAGGTAATTGCCCATTCCCTGCAAAGCCTTGCCCCAACCCCGCAGATATCAATTATAATTATATACTTGATGTTCTCATCAATTTCTATTAGGATTCCAGCATCGCCACGGTGCTCTTGACCAGCGAAGCTGCCGCACAAGTTGAAGCGCGGGCCAACCCGATTCACGGCCGGGTACTGAAGCTGTTTAGGCGATTGGAGAACTTGCCCGAAGTGAGCGGCGCGAAATCCTTGCGGGGCGATCTGGCAGGACGCTATCGGATGCGAACGGGCGATTACCGGATTCAATTTCAAGTCGCGGGCGGCCTGGTGACGGTCGAGACGATCGGCCACCGCGACGGGTTTTACGAGGAATAACCAATGGCTGCGCAAACGATCCTGTTCGACGGCAAGCCCTACGTGGTCTTGCCACGCGATGAATTCGACCGGCTGACCACGCTGGCCAAGGCTGCGGACTTGCCTCCCTTGCCCACACCGGACGCCCAAGGCAACTATCCGGCCGTGGAATACGCCCGCGCCAGTCTGGCCCGGAAAATCATCCGCGACCGAGTAGCCGTCGGACTGAGCCAACGTGAATTGGCGATGCGCGCCGGCGTTTCGGTGGAACATTTGTGCCGGATCGAAAGTGGCAAACACATTCCCAGCGTGCCAACCATCGACAAACTCGACCGCGTACTGAAGCAGGCAGCGAAGAAGCAAACGGCCGACGGCAAGGGAAGAACCAAACGGAAAGGCAGGTAGCACAATGGCCAGATTCTGCACCGACGCCAAAGGCAATCGCAAGATCCGATTCATGGATCGGGATGAAGACCGCAAGACGATCTAACTCGGGCCGATGCCGATGAAAACGGCAGAAACGTTTTGCCTGCGGGTGGCGCATTTGCGATCCGCCAGTCTGACGAAGCTCCCCATCGACGACGAAACCGCCAAGTGGTTTGCCCGCAGGGCGGGCCTTACGCCGTGGCCCCGAGCCTTCCACAATCTGCGATCCAGTCGCGTAACGGAACTGGGCCGAGATTATCCCGTTCGCGCCGCGGCCGACTGGCTGGGGCATGACAACAAAGTAGCGGCGGGCGGACTTGAACCGCCGACACCCGGCTTATGAAGCCGGTGCTCTAACCAACTGAGCTACACCGCCAAATAACAAATCTTACCGAACGGAATGTCGTTTCCTGAGGATCGGGTGTTATGCTGCACGGCCTTTCAGAATAACGAATATTAAAAAGAGAAAAGGATAAAAAATGTTTAATAAAGTAACGAAAAGCATACAGTACGGTGCGCACACGCTCACCTTAGAAACAGGTGAAATTTCACGTC